>JAYVIS010000409.1:0-10358 GCA_043769975.1 Bacteroidota bacterium | reverse complement strand
GAAAATAAAAAATGACTTTTTAACCAAGTTAACCCAGTTTCATATTCTGTAAAAAAACGTGTAGGAATTTTATTAGTGTTGAATTTTAAAAAGAAATTTAAAGTTAATTTTTCTACGTTACTATTAATTATAATTGCACGTGCTAACGTTTTTCCTTGAACATCTTTGCTGTCTAAAAACTTTTTTGCTTTTGATTCAAACCGACAATTACCACTAATGTCAATTAATTTAATGCAATTTTTTTCTTTAACAAAACCCTTAACTACCAAAAAATTATCTATTGCGTCTTCATAATCTACAACAACATCATTGAGCATGATTATATGCAGAATTGAATTTGCATCAAGATAGATTTCAGCCGTGCGGGTCTTGACCTTTTTCATACAAACAAAGCTAACAACGAAAATACAAGTGGCAGCCTTAACTTTGTAACTGGTCGCTTTTGAACCATAAGTGGTATTAAATTTCTAAAGCAAAAAAAGTCGTTCCAATTGGAACGACTTTTTGCAAATAAACTTAACAAAAATACTATTTACTGAGCTTTGTAAATATCCACTTCAATAATAAAGATACACAAAAACTAACCATCGTATCAAGTGCGGCTACCGTTTTTTTTAATATCTGATGAACCCTCGTTTACCGTAACTCACTATTTTTCACTTTTTAAAAGAGGCTTAAGCCCACACCCATTTATTGTTGGTTGAGATGATTACAAAAAAAAAGCTCCAAATAATTGGGGCTTTTTTAAATTAAACATGTTCTTTTAAACTACAATTTCATCTAGATCTTTATTTAAAAAGTGGTATTCCATAAATGAATAACTATCTGAGCTAATTACTTTTACCCATTGTTTTGTTTCAAAATACCATTTCCATTGTTTACTTCTAAATAACCCACCTTGTTTTAAATATCCTTCAATATATGGGTGAACAGATAAGGTAATGTTTTTTGCATTTTGTTCTTTAATAATGAAACGTAAAGCGTTTTCAATTTGCTCAACAAATAAAATAGTTGGTTGTACTTTACCAGTTCCATTACAGCTTGTGCAAGTTTCTAAAACTTCAACATTAACTTCAGGGCGTAATCGTTGACGCGTAATTTGAATTAAACCAAATTTACTTGGAGGTAAGATATTATGTCTTGCCCTATCCGATTTCATTTCTTCTTTTAATGTATCAAATAACAGTTTTCTGTTTTCTGCATTATGTAAATCAATAAAATCAATTACAATAATACCCCCCATATCACGTAAACGTAATTGGCGCGCCACTTCAACGGCTGCTTCTAAATTAACCTCAAGAGCATTTTCTTCTTGTGATTTATCACTTTTAGCACGATTCCCACTATTTACATCAAATACATGCAATGCTTCAGTATGTTCAACAACCAAATAAGCGCCGCTTTTCATAAAGACAGATTTACCAAACAATGATTTGATTTGTCTATCAATTCCGAAATTATCAAAAATTGGAACTTTACCTGTATAATGCTTTAATATATCAACCTTATCAGGTGAAATTGTTTTTATATATGATTTTAAATCATCGTAAACTCTTTCACTATTAACATGAATAGCGTTAAAAGATGCATTCAAAAAATCACGTAAAATCGCATTAGTTCTGTCAACTTCACCTAATAATCTAAACGGTGGCTCGGCAGTTTGTAATGCTTTAAAACATGTATCCCATTTTGAAACTAAATCTGCTACGTCGCCTTCAATGTCAGCAACTGATTTCCCTTCGGCTACTGTTCTAATAATGACACCAAAATTCTTAGGTTTAATATTTTGCATTAACGCTTTTAAGCGTGTTTTTTCTTCGCTACTTCTAATTTTAGAAGAAACCGAAATCTTATCAGAAAAAGGAATTAAAACAATATATCTTCCTGCAATTGAAATCTCTGTGGTTACTCGTGGTCCTTTTGCTGAAATTGGTTCTTTAGCAACTTGAACTAAAATATATTGCCCTGATTTAACAGCTTCATTTATTTTTCCATCTTTACTAATATCGCCTTCATTTTTAAAATACATTAAATTTGAAACGTTTTGCTTTCCAGTACGAACAGCATCAACATATTTAAAAAGAGAATTCGCTTGCGGCCCTAAATCTAAGTAATGCAAAAATGCATCTTTTTCATAGCCAACATCAATAAAAGCAGCATTTAGGCCTGTCATCACCTTTTTTACCTTACCCAGGTAAATATCGCCAACCGAAAATTTTATGTTATTTTTTTCTTTATGTAATTCTATTAATCGTTTATCGTTTAATAGCCCTATAACAACTTCGCTTGGCGTAGAATTAATTACTAGTTCTACATTCATTTTATTAATTTTTTAATTTAACATCAAACAATAATATACTGACAATATACAGTACTTTGAATGTTGCTCTAAATATTATTTATATATATACGAAATATAATACTGAAGTTAATTTTCAAAAAATTAAACAACAATAATACATACAATAGCAAATACAGAAAGGATTTAAAAATCTTTCTGTATTTGTTTAATCATTACTAAAAACAATTAGCTAAGCTAATTATTTTTTCTTATGGCGATTCTTTCTTAAACGTTTTTTACGTTTATGAGTGGCCATTTTATGTCTTTTTCTTTTCTTTCCGCTTGGCATAATTTTATTTTTTAAAAATTTATATTTGGTTAATTATTTACTTTTTTAGTTGTTCAATGTATTTTAATACTTCTTGCTTTGCCATTGCATCATCTGTTAAATTGGCATATTTTGTTAGCATTTCAATCGTTTTATTTTTATCACCTTGCTGTTCGTATGAATCTGCTAAATGCAAATAAGCTTCAATAAATAAAGGATCAATTTGTAATACTTTATTAAAACGTTTAATTGCTTTATCAATTTGACCTGATTTTACTGAGAAAAATGCAAATGTTAATTGCAGTTTCACATTGTTACTATCAGTTTTTTCTAATTCTTTTAATAAACTAATTCCTTTCATTGGATCTTTTCCATCTTCAACATAACAGGCGGCTAATTGGATTTTAGCGTCTGTATTACTTGAATTTTTCTCAATGGCTTTACTATAGCATCTAATGGAAGATTGATAAAGTGCTCCAATCTCTTCATTATCTTTAGTGAACTTAACTGAATAATAGTAACGATCTCCAGCTTTTAAATAACCTTCTGAAGATTGAACTCTATTTGCAATTTTTTCAACGAAAAATGAGGCTAAATCAGGACGTTTTTGTTTGTCCCAAAACTGTACAACAGGAACAAAAGAAGTATCAATTTTAGATTGATTAGCTTGATTAATAAGTGATTTGTATAGTAGATTATCATCTGATTTTAATGATTGAACTGCTTTATTTAAAAATGGTTCAATAGATGATAAGGTCTGGCTTGAATTAGTCATTAATTTACTATCAGATTTTTGATCTGAATGTGTTTTTGGTGCAAGAAATAAAAGAACGAATAAAACAAGCGTCGTTAGTACTAAACCAATCTGTGTTTTACGAGTTAGTGTCATTCAATTTGTTTGTTATCCAATGGTTCAGCAACTTTCACATTACGTTTAACGCGATCGCTAAATACTTTTGCAGGCTTAAATGCTGGAATAAAATGTGCTGGAATAACGACAGTCGTATTTTTTGAAATATTTCTACCAATTTTTTCAGCACGTTTTTTAACAACAAAAGTTCCAAACCCCCTTAAATAAACATTTTTACCATCCGTCATAGATGTACGAATAGATTTCATGAAAGCCTCAACGGTAGTTTGCACTACAATTTTCTCAATTCCTGTTTTCTCTGAAATTTCGTTTACTATATCCGCTTTAGTCATTTACAAAATATTTAAAATCAACGATTTAAAATTAAAAATCGGGGTGCAAAGATATGTTTTTATTTGAATTTTAAAAATAAATATCAAAAAATTAATAAAAAAATCGACGAATAGTTGACGATAATTAAATAATATCACAAAAAACATGGTGAATCACCAAAATTTTTAAAATGCAACTAAAAACACAACGTAAAATGAGAAAAATCGACAATTAAAACCAGTAAAAACGATCATTTATATGATCTAATGATTTAGCTATTTTCCCGTAAGGAAAGCGAACTTTTACCCCACCAGTGTAACAAACATCCATAATATTGATAGAACCATCTTGTTTACCAACTCTCATACGGTAATCAATAAAAAGACCTAAAATTCCAAAATTATGCTCAATTCCTGTTCCTAAATTTAAACCTAACCAATTATTTTTAATAGTTGTGTTTGACTTATAGAATTCTTTTAAATTCAAATAATCTAATTCTCCAGTAAAAAAACCTTTAAATGTATTATAGCTTAATCCAGCAAATGGATATAATAACGTTTTTTTATTTGGAAATCTTGCCATAACTTCTAAGTTCATTTCATAGCTATTGGCATTAATATCATACCACGTTGGTTCAATGTTAATTGGTCTGAATTGTGTATATAAGGTGGAAACTCTTACAAAATTATTTACTTCATAGGTTAAACCACCACATACACCAGGAGAATTATTATTATCTTTTGTGTTTCTGGCCAAAAAAATAACGCTAACGTTTGCCCCTGCTTTAGCACTCCATTTTGTGTAAGGACGTTCTTTTGTAATAGGCACGATAAGCGTTTTTTTGGGCAAATCTTTGCTATGATTAACTTGTCCAAAAGAATTATTAATGGTTAGAATAATTATGAAACTTAAAAAATAGTTTAGTTGTTTAATCATAATTTAAAGATAGTAGAAAAACTGCTCAAATATTTATTTTAATATATAACTGGTTAAAATAGTTTTATAAGTGGTTAGCGAATTGTAGCGCCAACTTTTTCAGTATACGTTTTAATCAACTTTTGCATGACATTTTCAATTTGCTTATCATTTAACGTTGCTTCATCATCTTGCAAATTAAAACTTAAGGCATATGATTTTTTTCCTTTTTCTAATTTATCACCTTCATAAATATCAAATAAATTAACAGTTTTCAATAATTTGCGTTCTGTATTAAATGCAATCTCTTCTAATTCTTTATAGGTTATTTTTTTGTCTAACAATAAAGCTAAATCACGTCTAACCGAAGGGAATTTAGAAATTTCTTTATATTCTAATTTAACTTTTCCTACTAAAGAAAGAACATGGTCCCAATTAAAATCTGCATAAAATACATCAGCATTAATATCCATTTTTTTACAAATGGCTTTATTTACTAATCCGAAATTAACTAAGTTTTTATTTTTAAAAGCAAAGGACAAACCATAATTAAATTCTGAATTTTCCAGATCATTTACTTTAAATGGAATTGCCAACTTATTAAATATAGCTTCAATAGAAGCTTTTAAATAGTTAAAATCTACTTTATTATTTTCGCTATATGGATTTTCAGAATATTTTCTGCCAGTAACAAATAGCGTTAAATGTTTAGTTTCCGAATATTTAAAATCTGCATCAATCGTTTGGTAGGTTTTTCCAAATTCAAAAAACTTTAAATCTGCCTGTTTACGATTCATGTTATAAGACAAACTTTCTAAACCACCGAATAGCATCGAGTTTCGCATCACATTTAAATCCGTACTCAATGGATTTAATACTTTTACTAAAGGAGTTTCTGGATTATAATAACTTTCTTTTGTTAATGATAAACCCATTATTTCATTAAAGCCGATGTTCGCTAATAGATTAGCTGCTGTGTTTTCTGCCGTTGTGAACTTTTCTCTATCTGCAAAATTTGCAGTGAACTTTATTTGTGTGCTTTCATCAACATTGTTATATCCATAAATACGCATCACTTCCTCAATCACATCAGCCTCGCGAGTTACATCTGTTTTATATTGCGGCACAGATAATAGTAAACTATCATTCCCTTCATTTACGATAGTAATACCTAATGATTTGACAATATGTTTAATGGTATTTTTTTCAATTTCTTTACCAATTAGTCTATTACAATTATGATATGAAAATGCAATTTGAAATGGTTCTAAAACTTTTGGATAAATATCAATCACATCCATGCTCAAAACGCCACCTGCGATTTCGAAAATAAGTGCTGCTGCTCGTTTAAGCGCTGTAATAGTCATTTCGGGATCTGTACCACGTTCAAAACGGAAACTACTATCTGTTTTTAAACCATGTTGCTTGCTTGTTTTACGAACAAACGCCGGATTAAAATACGCAGCTTCTAAAAAAATACTTGTTGTTGATTCGCTTACACCACTTGTTAATCCACCAAAAACACCTGCTAAACACATTGGTTCAGTTTCATTACAAATCATTAAATCATTTTCAAATAATGTTCGTTCAGCACCATCTAAAGTTTTAAATTTTGTCCCAGTTAATCCAGTTTTTACAATAATTTTTCCACCAGTTATTTTATCAAAATCAAAAGCATGTAGTGGCTGACCTAAATCATGCAACACAAAATTTGTAATATCAACGATGTTGTTAATTGGACGTAAACCAATCGCTAACAAATAATTTTTCAACCATGATGGAGATTCTTTAACTGTAATTCCTGATATCACTAAGCCACTATAGCGTTGACAAGCCTCAGTATTTTCTATACTTACTTCAATTTTATTTAAATTACTAGCTTCTGGTAATTCAAATATGTTATGTAAATGAGCCTCAAAAGTATCTGTATTGTTTTTACAATTTAAAATAGCTGATAAATCTCTTGCAACTCCATAATGCGAAGCAGCATCTGCTCTGTTAGGTGTTAATCCTATTTCTAAAACAGCATCTTCTTGTAAATTAAAATAGTGAGAAGCTGGCATTCCAACAACGGCATCGTTTGGTAAAACTAAGATACCATCATGACTTGCTCCTAATCCTATTTCATCTTCAGCGCAAATCATTCCTTCGCTAACTTGCCCACGTATTTTTGATTTTTTAATTTCATATGGTGCTCCGGTTGTCGGGTATAATTTGGCTCCAACAGTTGCTACTAATACTTTTTGTCCTGCAGCCACGTTTGGCGCGCCACAAACAATGTTTAACAATTCTTCACCACCAACATTTACCTTTGTAATACTTAATTTATCAGCATCAGGATGTTTTTCCTTTTCAACGACTTCGCCAATAACAATTCCTTTTAAACCACCTTTAATGATTTCAAAAGATTCAATTCCTTCAACTTCTAATCCAGATGAAGTTAAGTATTCATCAATTTGTTGTGGCGTTAAATCTATATTTATGAGGGTTTTTAACCAGTTGTATGATATTTTCATGAGTTGCTATTATTCTAAATTAAAGACTATAAAAATACAAAAACTAAATTATAAAATTGCCTTATATTTACACTGTGGCTCAAATAGGTAACGATATACGAATTGCTAAACAGTTTTTAGAAACCAATGAAATTATTGGTATTCCAACAGAAACAGTTTATGGATTAGCCGCAAACGCTTTTAGCGAAGAAGCTATTGCGAAAATTTTTGCAGCAAAGAACCGTCCAACCTTTGATCCATTGATAGTTCACACGCATCATATTGATGAAGTTAGACAGTTTGTTACAGATATTCATCCGAAATTATTAGCATTAGCTGAAGCATATTGGCCAGGGCCACTAACACTTTTATTACCTAAGCATACTAATATTTCAAATTTAGTAACATCAGGTTTAGATAGAGTTGGGGTGCGAATTCCAAATCATCCTTTAACGTTAGATTTATTAAAATCACTATCATTTCCTTTAGCTGCGCCGAGTGCAAATCCATTTGGGTATATCAGCCCAACCACGGCAATGCATGTTGAAAAACAATTGGGTTTACGAATTCCTTATATTTTAGATGGTGGTTTTTGTCAGGTTGGATTAGAAAGCACCATTGTAGGAGAAGAAGACAATAAAATAATCATTTATCGTTTAGGAGGTTTATCTATAACAGATATTGAAAACGTAGTTGGAAAAGTTTCAATTGAATTAAATCAATCATCAAATCCAAAAGCACCGGGACAATTAAAAAGTCATTATGCTCCTAAAGTTCCTTTATTTATTGGCGATTTAGAAGAATTAGAAAAAACACATTCTGATAAGAAAATTGGCGCTTTAGTCTTTGGAAATTATATTCCTTTTAGTGAAAATACCATTGTGAAAAATTTATCTCAACTCGAAAATTACAATGAAGCAGCAGTAAATTTATTTAAATATTTACGTGAATTTGATGAAATGGATATTGATGTTATTATTGCTGATTATTTACCAACTATAAATTTGGGTATTGCCATAAACGACCGATTGAAACGTGCTGCGTGGAGATTGTAATCTTTGTTATTATATCGTAAAACCAGCCTTTTCAGCAGGATAAGCATTAAAAGTTCCCATAGCTTTTGCAATTAATACATTTTCTCTATTTGAACAAAAAATATCACCACTCACAACAATTAATCGATTCCCTTTTTGTTCCACTTTTCCAATACCAATTAAATGATCATGAAGAAATGCTGGTGCCAAAAAATTAATTTTAAACTCAATAGTTGATACAATTTTATTTTCTTTTTCAACTGCCGATAAAGCTGCCACTCCTAATAAACCATCCATTAAAGAGGATATTAAACCGCCATGAGCAGCTAACGGTGTTGCTAAATGTTTTTGTTTAATGGTTAAAAAATAATGAACTAATCCTGGTTCAATAATCTCAAAATTCATTCCGATAGTTTTACCAAAATCATTATGAATATTATATTGTTCAATTAGTGTCATGATATGATATTAAAATAAAAAACCCTTAAACTGTTATTATTTAAGGGTTTTTCAGTAAGTTAATAAATTATTAATTAAGCTTCTTGTGCTACTTTTGGAGCAGCTGCTAATATTTCTTCATTAGCTGCTGAAGCATATTGATCAAAGTTTTTAATGAATTGCTCAGCTAAATTTTTAGCCTTTGCATCATAAGCAGTTTTATCAGCCCATGAATTACGAGGGTCTAATATTTCTGAAGGAACATCCTTGCAAGTTTTAGGAAATTGTAATCCAAAATAATTAGTTACTCCCATTTCTGCTTTGTCTAATTCGCCATTTAATGCAGCTGTAATTAAAGCACGCGTATATGATAATTTAATACGACTACCTGTTCCGTAGCTTCCGCCTACCCAACCAGTGTTAAGCAACCAAACATTTACATTGCCTTTCTTTAATTTTTCGCCTAATAACTCAGCGTATTTTGTTGGATGTAAAGGTAAAAATGCTTTACCAAAACATGCAGAGAAAGTAGTTGTAGGTTCAGTAATTCCCATTTCAGTTCCTGCAACTTTAGCAGTATAACCAGAAATAAAATTATACATCGCTTGTCCTGTAGTTAACTTAGATATTGGAGGTAAAACACCAAAAGCATCAGCTGTTAAAAAGAAAATATTTTTTGGAACATCACCAATTGCTGGAGTTACAGCATTTTCAATATAATTAGCTGGGTAACTTACACGCGTGTTTTCTGTGCGAGTAATATCAGCGTAATTTACAGTAGTTGTTCCTTCGTAATAATTGATATTTTCTAATAATGAACCAAATTTAATTGCACTAAAAATTTGAGGCTCTTTTTCAGCAGTTAAATCAACACATTTTGCATAACAACCACCCTCAAAATTAAACACAGATTTATCAGCCCAACCATGTTCATCATCACCAATTAATTTACGGTTTGGATCAGCACTTAAAGTCGTTTTTCCAGTTCCTGATAAACCAAAGAAAATAGCAGTATCACCATCTTTACCAATGTTTGCAGAACAATGCATTGATAAAACTTTCTTTTCGTGAGGTAAAATATAATTTAAAACTGCAAATATTGATTTTTTTATCTCTCCAGTATAACCAGTACCACCAATTAAAATAGTTTTTTTAGTGAAATTAATGATGGCAAAGTTATGTTGACGAGTTCCATCAATTGCTGGATTTGCCATAAAACCTGGCGCATTTAATATAACCCAATCATGTTTAAAGGTTTTTATTTCCTCTTCGGTTGGACGTAAAAATAAGTTTGAAGCAAATAAATTAGCCCAAGGCGTTTCTGTAACTACACGAATATTGATACGGAAAGTTGGGTCAGCACACGCATAAGAATCTCTAATCCAAACCTCTTTATTGCCTAAATAGGCTAACATACGGTTATGTAACGCATCAAATTTATCAGACTCAAAACGGTTATTTACATCACCCCACCAAACGCTATCTTTTGTTTTTTCGTCATAAACTACAAATTTATCTTTTGGTGAACGTCCAGTAAATTCACCTGTATCAATTGCTAAAGCTCCAACATCTGTTAACTCTCCTTGTCCGCGTACAATCGTTTCTTCAACCAATTCTGAAGGATGAAGGTTCCAATATGCCATTTCTACGTTTTCTAATCCTAATTCAGCAATTGAAAAATCAT
>JAYVIS010000408.1:0-3432 GCA_043769975.1 Bacteroidota bacterium | reverse complement strand
TTGAGTGATTTGGCTCTCTTATAATTTCTGATATCGAATTTGAAAATAATAAAATGAGTATTGTAAAAACTATTGTACTTATAAATATGGAAATTAATGCTGTTGAATAAACCTTATCTTTTTCTTCTGCCTTATTATAAAAATTAAAGAAGGCAGTTTCCATTCCATACAGAAAAATAATATTTAAAAAACTGATATAGGCGAAGAATGTAGCATTTGGTGCTAATTGAGCTGGTTCTTTAAAAATATAAGTCAATACAAATGAGAACGCATAATTTATAAATCGCGGCAAAACACTTCCTAAACCATAAATGGCAGTTTGTGAAGCGAGTTTTTTTAATGGATTTGCCAATAGTATAGTTTTACGATTAGTAAAAGTATAGTTAATATTAACGCTAATTATGCTAAAAAATCATAAGATATTAACCCGCTGTTGTCATTATAAATAGCATAAAAAAGCCTTAGAGTATTTCATCTAAGGCTTTTTAAATTAATTGAGCTAATTTGTTTTTATTATTTTATTACAACTAAACGATTCGTTCCTACAATTTCATTACTAGAATTTAAACTTACAATATATGTTCCTGATATTAAATCATCAGTACTAATTTGCATTAATTGTTCACCTTCTGGTAATTTTCCTAAAACTTTACTTAAAACTAAAACACCTTTTAAGTCATAAACTAATAGTGATAAGTTTTCTGATTTAGCAATATTGAAAGATAGATTTACCACATCTCTAGTTGGGTTCGGATATAGTTTAATGCCATTAACTTGTGTTTTATCTTTTGCTGCTATTTCATTAATTCCAACAACAGACTTTTTATAATAATTATCACTTCCCCAAATACCACGTCCGTGAGTACCTGCATATATTATCCCTGAGTTATAACAAAAACCACTATGGTTAGTTTGCTGGCGAATCATAAATACTGGCACATTAGGTAATTTAAGGTTATTTTCTTTAGTCCAAATTGGAGTTGTTGCAGTTATATCTGCAGTTGCATATAAGCCATGTTCAGTTCCAACTAAAACTCGTTTCCCATCATTTAATTCAATTAGTGAAGAGTAAATTGGATCGCCTGTAATTAAACCAGTAGCACCTGCACCTACTTTAGATACAAATAAACCTACACCAGTTGCAGTTGGATGCGAAGCTGGATTCCCTGCATAATATACATGTGCGTGAGTTCCATATCCACCAACAGTTACAACAATTTTATTTCCTAAAATTGGATCAACAGCAATCGATGTAATTACACCTCCAGAGAATGTTCCAATTCTTGTACAACGAATAGGACTTCTCTTTCTTTGCAATCCTCCAGTAGAGTCAATCATATTTGCCTGTAATGAATCAATTGATTTTACACCTACTGAATCATTTAAACTTTTTAAATGTGAGATACGGTAAACAACACCTGATTGTGTTCCTACGTATAAATTATCCCCACTTGGATCCCATTCCATTACTTGAACAGTACCTACAAAACCTGAACTAGCTCCTGTTTCATCGCGAGAAACGCCACTTGCAACTGTACACCAATCTGGGTTTATAGCAAAGTTTAATGGTTTTTTTACAACAACAACTCTACCTTTAACACCTATTGCTAAACGAGCTTGCATAATATCTGGAACTTTAATTTTACCTCTAGCAGCTAATGCAGTTGGAAGAGAATATCCGAATTTAGTACTAGATGTAGCTTCAGTTGTAACTTTAACATCAGCGCCAGAATTGAATGACTCAGTCATTAAAGTTTTTAATACTAATCCACTAGGAGGAGCACTTGATAAAATAACTTTAATTGAATCTATTTCAGGATTCATCCCGAAAGCTGTTCCAAAACGAGATCCAATAACAGTTCCTGTGTAAGCACCTAAAATAAATGTTACTGAAGTTGTTGGTGTTGTTCCTACTGATGCTAAAGCTGGAGAGGTATAGTTAATTCCAACATTCGATGAGCCTAATGTTAAATATAATGAATCTAAAATTGCAGAATTATCAGTACGAGTAACTTTAGATCTTAATGTTTTTGTAAAGCCATCCGTAGAGCCTGCAGAATTATTTACAATTACTGGAGCAGTAAACCAAACTGAGTCAATAGATGCCATATCTGTAGAATTTTCCCATAATTTAATTGGAGTAACAAAACTTGCAAATGCAGGAGCACCTGGTCCACCATTTAAAGCGCCGTATTCAGCATCAACAAATTCACTTCCGCCATATGGCGATTTATTTGCTGCTCTATCAACTTGCCCATAATAGATTGATGAAAAAACTGCATCAGGTGCAATATTTGAAAAATCTAAAAAGTTACCATCACCTCCACCTAAAGGATAAGATCCTTTTGTACCATTATAGTTTCCTGGCACGTAAGTAGTACCATTATCCTGGTTACCACAAGCAACTCCACCCATTGGAAAAGTGCCCGATAAACCTAATACTGGATATCTTTCAAATGCAATTGCATATGGTTGGGTTGTATTAAATCCTTTATTAATTGCTGAATAATTAGCACCACCATCAATACTTCTAAACATACCACCATCGCAACCAACAATTAGTTTACTAGAGTTAAATGGGTCCCATTCAAAAGCATGAATATCAGAATGCACATATTGTTGTGTTCCAACTGCAAATTGATATGCTGCATAGTTCCAAGTTCCAAATCCTGTAGATGATTTATTCCATTTCCAATAAGATGCACCTCCTAAATAAACTAAACCTGAGTTTAACGGATGAACAGTAATTGCGTTATCATATTGTCCTTGTCCATTTCCGCCAGAAATATAAGGGTCAAATATAGTAGAACTTGAGTTTGCAATTTTATACCAAGTTAAACCAGCGTTTTCAGTATAACAAACACCGCCTAATTTACTATCACCTCTAACTCCAGCTACATAAATAACATTAGGGTCAGAAGGAGCAATAGCTAATTCAGTAGAAAAACGATCAGTACCAGCAATGGCTGTTGCTGGAGGAGTAATTGCCGTTACAAATTCATCTCCTGTTGCAGATCTATAAATTGCTGAACTGTAAGAAAAAACGTAAGAGCCATCAGTTCCGACTTTCACATCATTAATAAAACCACCAGTAGCAACTGAGGCACTAGTACTAGCTAATCTTGCATTTCCCCATGTTGCACCTGCGTTTTTAGAAATTTTGAAACCCGCTGTATATGTTCCTAAATAAATAATATTATCATCTGTTTTATGACATTTTACATTTTTTATATCGCGATATAATGTAGTTGTTGTTGAAACAGAAGTAATAGCATTTGTTGATAAGTCCATTTTATATAAACCATTACCAATGAAAGCTGAATTTCCATCACCTCCAGAATTTTCTTCACCTGTACCAAAATAAATGTAATTACCACTTGCATTTTGATCCATACAACCAATAATCATATTGTTTAATTGATCGTTTATTGG
>JAYVIS010000407.1:0-3621 GCA_043769975.1 Bacteroidota bacterium | reverse complement strand
TTCCAAAACCTAATTCGGTTTCTATTTTGTTTTTATTATTAGCCATTAGTTTTTATACATTTGTACTATGAATAACAAAGGTAATTATTATTGGCTCTTAATTTTATTACCGCTTATTTTTGTGGTTTGGTTTTTTATAAATAAATCGGATCAAAAACCATTAAGAGCATTACCTTATTTTGGTAAAAAAAAATATAATGTTACGTTTTCAGATACAACATACCATACAGTTAAGCCATTTTGCTTTAAAAATCAGTTTAACGAAAATGTGACCGAACAAACGACTAATGGTAAAATTTATGTGACCGATTTTTTCTTTACTACCTGCGAATCTATTTGTCCGATAATGAGTACGGAATTAGAACGTGTTTATAAAGCTTTTTATAATAACCCTCATTTCTTAATCCTATCTCATACGGTTGAACCCGAAGTTGATTCGGTTTCTATTTTGTTAAAGTATGCTAAGTTGCATGGTGTTAATAATAAACAATGGCTATTTTTGACTGGCTCTAAAAAAGATTTGTACGCTATGGCTCGAACAAGCTATTTGCTTAATAATGAAGTTGGAAATGGTGATGAAGATGATTTTATTCATACTCAAAATTTTGCATTAGTTGATTATGATAAACATTTAAGAGGATTTTATGATGGTACTGATAGTGCTGAGGTTTCGAGACTAATAATTGATATTAACCTATTATTAAAAGAATATGAATACAAAAACAAAAAATAGTTTAGGCTTTTTAATTGCATTTACGTTGTTTTTCGGCACAGCTTATTCTCAAAAGGTTTCAGTTTATAAAATTGATAATTTATTAAAGCGAATACATAATACAAGCGATACAACCTACATTGTTAACTTTTGGGCTACTTGGTGCAAACCTTGCGTGGCCGAATTACCTGATTTTAATAAAATTGATTCGGTTTATAAAACACAAAAAATAAAAGTATTATTGGTGAGTTTAGACTTTAAAGAAGATATAAAATTAAAACTGAAGCCTTTTATTGCAAAACGTAAGTTTAAGACTGAAATTATTGTTTTAGATGAGGTAAATGGAAATGATTTTATTAATAAAGTTTCTGATAAATGGTCTGGCGCCATACCAGCAACTTTAATCACTAAAAACAATAACCAAATTAGTGAGTTTTATGAAAAAAAACTGAGTTATGAGTTTATTGTGGAACGTCTGCAAACAAACAAATTGATTCTTAGTCAGTAAAATTATTTACATTTAATATAAAATAAATAATTTTTAAAATCACTTATGCGAAAACTCATCCCCAATTTTTTAAGAAATTTAGATGCGTATTTACTTTTAAATGCTCCAGTTATTTGGATAAGTAAAATACATTATGTGTTATTTTTTGGATTATTGATGTGGTTATTTTCAGCATTGATTGGGTTTATTATTCCTATTAATTTATTTGAAAGTCAGGATTTAGGCGTTTGGTATTTTTTATTTACAATCTTAGCTATTGTTGCCCTTTGTTTTTGGATTTACAGAAACGTTATTTTTAACATTGAAAAAAAGTTTGGAAATCGCCATTGGACAGACGAATACAAGATTTTCTTTTTAAGTTTTTTTTCAGTTTTTATTTTCATGAGTTTTGCCTTTCCGTTTTCTATTATTTATAATAGTAGAGTGGCTAATACTGTAACTGATACAGAATTAATAACTGACATAAATATCTTAAATGAAGGAGAACCTTATATTGTAACAGATATCAATCATTATTATTCTACATATGATTCCATTAAGGAGACTAATTATTATTATATTAATGACTGTAATACATTTGAAGAGTACACGCCTTATTTTATTCGTGAAGATTCTGTGAAACTAAATTTATTAACTTATTATAATCAATCTACTCGCTACGAAAAAAGAAAGGGTAATTATGCAGAAATTGGCCAATTAATTCAGAGTTATATAAATGTTGCTAAAAAGTATCATGTAGAGTTTAATTATTCTGCTAGCCAATGCCTAAAACATTATCAAAATTTAGTTGAAAAATCCCCACAAACAAATGAATCATTTATAGGACTTGATGGAATAAATAAATATGATTTGAAAGAATGTATTGAAAATATCTCAGAAGCTAAGTTTAGGAAGCTTTTTTTATGGAAATCAGAGTTCTTATTGTTCTTATTTTATTCAACATTTTATATTTCACTTTTAATACTAATGTTTAAAATGGTGCATTGGAAACAATATATTGTTACAATTATAACTCTTATTGTTTTGCCAATTTTATTGTTAATAATCTCAATGCTTATTCCATATAACTATAGACATAGTGGTAGCGAAAACATTTTCTTAAATTTAGTTTTACTGTCTTTTTTTGTGGCTCTTTTCTTTGCTATTAGAGGAGTTTTAGATACTAAAAAGTTTAATTCATTCAGTAATATTTGTTTGCAATTAATTTATTTATGCTTACCCTTTATTCCATTATTAATTATTTTAATGCTGCAGAGCGTATTTAATGTGTTTTATGATAGTAGTTTTTATATTGCTTATCCTAATTATATTTATGAAGATAGTATGGCAATTGCAAAAGAAATGGGGGAAGGTCTTGCTACTACTGAAACCCAAAATGCCTATTATAGTTCAAAAGAATACTTGTATTTAAAATTGGTTTACGAAAATGGTAAGCATCAATTTGAAATTGCAACCTGGGTTTCGATTTATGCGACTACCTTTATTTATATCATTGCGTTAATACCACTATTCAAAAATTTATTTGTTAAACAAATAGCACTTCCTCGTAAAAGTTAATATGTTTCATTTAAATTTTAATCCTGAAATAAGTTCTGAAAAAATAAACCATCAGCAGGATGTCTTATTTATTGGTTCATGCTTTAGCGAGCACATTAGTAAAAAATTAATTGATTTAAAATTTTCGATTAATACAAATCCATTTGGTATTGTGTTTAATCCTAAAAGTATGTATTCAACATTATTAAATTGTATACATAACACCGAAATTAACGAATCACACTATATTGAAAGGGATGAACATTGGTTTTGTTTGGATGCGCATAGCAGTTTGAATTCTTCAAAAAAAAATGAATTGCAAAGTAGACTATTAGATACAAGAAATAATTGGTATGAAAAATTAAAAACAGCTAATTGGCTTGTCATTACATTTGGTTCAGCTAACTGTTATGAGTTTAAAAATACACAAACGATCGTTTCTAACTGTCATAAATTACCTGCAAATCAGTTTATTAAAAAAATGATTTCTTCACAGGATATAGTTTCGGATTATGATTCACTCATCAAAGAACTCAAATTAATAAATCCGAATTTAAAAATCATATTTACAGTTTCGCCTGTAAAACATTTGCGTGACGGCCTTATTGAAAATAGTTTAAGCAAATCCATTTTAATACAAAGTGCGCATGAGTTAATTTCTAAACACGCCCGTTGTTATTATTTTCCAGCCTACGAATTAGTTACCGATGATTTGCGAGATTATCGTTTTTATGAATCTGATATGGCACATCCAAATGCGCAAGCCATAAATTATGTGTTTGACAAATTTGTTGAGGTTTACTTTGCTGAGGAAACAAAAAAAATAAACAAACAATTATCAGAAATTAATTTAGCGTTTCAACAT
>JAYVIS010000406.1:0-4620 GCA_043769975.1 Bacteroidota bacterium | reverse complement strand
GAACTAAAAAAGTTAGGCATTGATCCATATCCTGCTGAAGAATTTAAAATAAATGTTTCTGCAAAAGATATAAAAGAAAATTATGAGCGCGATAAATTAAACTATAAAGATATTAAAATTGCAGGTCGTATCATGAGTGTTCGTGATATGGGAAAGGCTGCATTTGCTGTAATACAAGATAGTACTGATCGAATCCAAATTTATGTTCGTCGTGATGATATTTGTCCTAATGAAGATGATAAAGTTTTATATGATATTGTTTGGAAAAAGTTAATCGACTTAGGTGATATTATTGGATTAGAAGGGTATGTGTTTACTACTAAAACAGGTGAAACTTCAATACATGTTACCTCATTCAAAATTTTATGTAAATCATTAAAACCTTTACCTGTTGTTAAAACTGATGAAGATGGAAAATCATTTGATGAAGTTACTGACCCTGAGTTTCGTTACCGTCAGCGTTATGTGGATTTAATTATTAATCCAAAAGTTAAAAAAACATTTGAGCAACGTACAAAAATTATTTCGTCTATTCGTAATTTTTTAAATGATCATGGCGCATTAGAAGTCGATACACCTGTTTTACAATCTATACCTGGTGGTGCAGCGGCTCGTCCGTTTTTAACTCATCATAACGCATTAGATATGCCGTTGTATTTGCGTATTGCAAATGAATTATACTTAAAACGTTTAATTGTTGGTGGGTTTGATTGGGTTTATGAGTTTAGTCGTAATTTTCGTAACGAAGGTATGGATAGAACGCATAATCCAGAATTTACTGTACTAGAATTTTACGCTGCATACCGCGATTATTTTTGGATGATGAATACCACCGAAAAATTGTTGGAGAAAATTGCAATGGATTTACATGGTACAACTGAATTAACTGTCGGTGATAAATCAATTAGTTTTGCACCGCCGTTTAAACGCATCACTATTTTTGATGCAATAAAAGAACATACTGGTGTTGACGTGAGTAAAATGGATGAAGTTGAACTAAGAAATGTATGCAAAACATTGCACATCGAAATAGATGAAACAATGGGTAAAGCAAAATTAATTGATACGTTATTTGGTGAAAAATGCGAAGGGAATTTTATTCAACCAACATTCATTACGGATTATCCAGTTGAAATGAGCCCGTTAACAAAAAAACACAGAACAGAAGCTGGGCTTGTTGAGCGTTTTGAATTAATGATTAATGGTAAAGAAATAGCGAATGCATATTCTGAATTAAATGATCCAATTGATCAACGTGAACGATTTGAAGAACAAGTTGCTTTGATGGAGCGAGGTGATGATGAAGCGATGTTTATTGATTATGATTTTTTACGCGCATTAGAATATGGTATGCCGCCAACAGCAGGAATTGGCTTTGGTATTGATAGATTGTGCATGTTATTAACTAACCAACCTTCAATACAAGATGTATTATTATTTCCTCAAATGCGTCCTGAAGTTCAACATGTAATAACAGAAGAAATATAAAAACATTATGCGCAAAACGTTATATTTATTAATTTTGTTTCTAACACTTTGTATAGTGTCTTGTAAAGATGAAGTTAAAGTTGTGGAACAAAAACCACGAATCTTTCCAGAATATAACGTTGCTTTAGATGATATTATTAGATCAAAGGAAGGTGTGATACGTGGTGTTGATTTAAATTCTCAAGCATTAATTATCACAAAAGCCGAAACGAAACAACCATCGGAAGTTGATTCGGAATTTTTGTATTTTGAATACGATATTGATAGTGTTACAAATTATTCAGTAACGTATAATTTAAAAAATGATAGTTTAGATGAAGTGGAAGTGCAAATTAATTGTAAAGATTTAGATTTGAGTTCAACATTATTTACAGATTTGAAAACATATTACGAAAAAAAATTACCTAACCCTACTGAAGACAAAGGCTATGTTGTTTACAATTGTTTTGAAGGTCAACGTAAGCCATTTGTTGTTTCATTAACTGATAATAGCACGCCAACACAAGGCATTATTAATTTAGTTATTTATAAAGACAAATAGAAAAAAAACTATAAATTATTTTTATGTCTAAAGGAAAACTTATTATATTTTCAGCGCCATCAGGTTCTGGTAAAACTACCATTGTAAGACATTTATTAAAAACATTTCCTGATCAGTTAGAGTTTTCCATCTCTGCAACCAGTCGTCCAAAGCGTGGAGTTGAAGAAAACGGAAAAGATTATCACTATCTATCAGTTGAAGAGTTTAAACAAAAAATTGAAAATAAAGAATTTCTAGAGTGGGAAGAAGTGTATGCAGACACACACTACGGAACCCTAAAAAGTGAAGTAGATCGTATATGGGCAAAAGGCAAAAACGTCATATTTGATATTGATGTAGAAGGCGGATTAAATTTAAAGAATCTATTTGGAGATGTAGCTTTATCTGTTTTTGTGATGCCGCCAAGCATTAAAATACTAGAAGAACGTTTAAACACACGAAGTACTGATAGCACCGAAAGCATTGCAAGGCGTGTAGCGAAGGCAGAAAAGGAAATTAAAACAGCTGATTTATTTGATACATTTATTTTGAACGAAGTTTTAGAAGAAGCGTTTGTGAAAGCTGAAAAAGTGGTGATTGATTTTTTATCTAAATAAATTGAATACATAATCGCAAAAAATCAATCATAAGCGGTGAATCGAAATCAAATTTATTTTCATATTTTTAAAATGTGATTAAACTTCAACAAATCCGAAAGGCATATAAATTAAATAACACTTCATTCGAAGTTTTAAAAGGAATCGATTTACATATTAAGGAAGGTGAGTTCGTTTCTATTATGGGTTCCTCAGGTTCTGGCAAATCCACATTATTAAACATATTAGGGATTTTAGATAACTATGATTCTGGAACCTATACATTAAACGACACTTTAATTAAAGATTTATCACAAACTAAAGCTGCAATACTTCGTAACCAGTTTTTAGGTTTTGTGTTTCAATCATTTAATTTATTATCGTTTAAAAATGCCATGGAGAATGTAGCACTTCCATTATATTATCAAAAAGTTTCCCGCAAAGAAAGAAATAAAAAAGCACTCGAATATTTAGATAAAGTAGGTTTATTAGATTGGGCTAATCATTTACCAAGTGAGCTAAGTGGTGGACAAAAACAGCGTGTAGCAATTGCGCGTTCGTTGATTGCAAATCCAAAAGTAATTTTCGCTGATGAGCCTACCGGAGCGCTTGATTCGCAAACCTCTATTGAAGTGATGGATATCTTTAAAGATATAAATAAACAAGGTAAAACTATTGTAATCGTAACTCATGAAAATGATATTGCTGAATTAACCGATAGAACAATTCGATTAAAAGACGGACTAATCATTTAGTGTTTAATGCTGAGCCTTTAATTCTTTATTAGGATTAACTCAAAATGCAACATTTAAAAATTAGTTACAATGATATTAAAAACTAAAAACTAAAAACTCAACACTAAAAACTAGTTAATGTTCGACCTAGATAAGTGGCAAGAAATATTAGGAACTATTAAAAAAAATAAACTTCGTACAATTCTTACGGCGTTGAGTGTTGCGTGGGGAATTTTTATTTTAATTATTTTATTAGGCGCTGGCCAAGGCTTGCGAAATGGCGTTCAAGAACAGTTTGCAAGAGATGCTATTAATAGTATAGAAGTTTGGCCAGGTGTTACTTCCATGCCTTATGATGGATATAAAACTGGAAGACTAATTCAACTTACAAATGATGATTATTATAATTTAAAAAATAATGTCATTGGTATAGATAAAGCAACTGCAAATTTTGATAATTGGAATTCACGAATCATATCCTACAAAAATGAACATGCTGGCTTTATGGTTAGAGCTGTTGCTCCAGATCATATTTACCTTGAGCAAGCAAAACTTATTTCAGGAAGATTTATAAATGAAATTGATTTTAATGAGTTCAGAAAAGTTGCTGCAATTGGTTATCCTGTTAAAGAAACTATTTTTAAAGATGAAGATCCAATTGGGAAATTTATCGATATTTCAGGAACAAAATATAAAGTTATTGGTGTATTTACCGATCCCGGAAAAGGTGATAGAGACCGGGTTTATATTCCATTACTCACTGCGCAAAGAGTTTATAACGGGAAGAATCATGTAAATGCTTTATGGGTAAGTACAGGAAATTCTACCTCTGAGCAAAGTGAGGCTATTGCCGAAAACATAAGAAAAGTATTAGCAAAAAAATATCATTTTAGTGTGGAAGACAAAAGTGCAATTGGTTTTCAAAATTATAATGTGGAATACAAACGTATTATGGGAATGCTTGATGGTATTAAATTGTTTATCTATTTTATAGGATCACTTACTCTTATTGCAGGTGTTGTAGGCATTAGTAATATTATGTTGATTGTAGTTAAAGAGCGTACAAAAGAAATTGGAATCCGAAAAGCACTTGGCGCATCGCCAGCATCCATTGTTTCACTAATCATACAAGAGTCCATTTTTATTACGTCCATTGCTGGTTATGTTGGTTTAATTTTAGGAATTGGTGTAATCGAACTTTTGAAATTTTTAAAAGTTGAAAGTGATTTTTTTAAAAATCCTGATGTAGACTTATCAATTGCCCTTGTTTCGGTTGGTGCTA
>JAYVIS010000405.1:0-8253 GCA_043769975.1 Bacteroidota bacterium | reverse complement strand
ATTGCTTCGATTAATTCTGCTTTGTTCATGTTGTTTGTTTTTAAGGGTTAAACTTTTTATAAATTATTTGTGATACAAATGTATACGCTAATCCCTATTTAGCAACAGTTTTAGTGAAAAAAGTGCTCGTTTTGTTTATAAATTGGCGTTTTGTTAATAAGTACAAGCATATTTCCTATCATAATAAGGGTTTTCAACACGATATCCACCAATTTAATACATATACATAGTATATATATATAAAGGTGTTGTGATTGGTTGGTGCTATTAGTATTAATTAAGAACAGAAATTAAACTCTGGGTATACTTTAAATCCACGCAAAAATTCTTCGATAGTCATGCGTTTTTTTCCTGCCATTTGCAATTCCTTAATATGAATGAAACCATTACTACACGCAACTTTCAAGTATGTTTTAGAATCAGTTTCAATCTCCCCGTTTTTAAGATGATGGCTGCAATTCTCAATTTCAGAACTAAATAATTTAATAGAAACAGGTTGATTGTTTTTATCTAAATACGTTGTAAATGCACTTGGATAAGGAGATAGGCCTCGTATAAGATTATAAATAGATTCTACTGAATTATTCCAATTGATAAGGCAAGTATCTTTAAATATTTTTGGAGCATGTATTGCTTCCACATCATTTTGTGGTTTCAATTCATAGTCACCACTTTCAATTTGTTTCGCACTTTTTAAAATTAAGTTAGCACCAGCTACCATTAAACGATCATGTAATTCTCCAGCAGTTGTTGTTGGTGTAATTTCCACCTTATCCTGAAACAAGACATTACCAGTATCGATATCGTGTTTTAGCTTAAACGTTGTAACTCCGCTTTCAGTTTCACCATTGATGATTGCCCAATTGATTGGAGCAGCTCCTCTGTATTTTGGTAATAGAGATCCATGCAAATTATATGTTCCTAAAGGAGGCATATTCCAAACTACTTCTGGCAACATTCTAAAGGCCACTACAAATTGCAAATCCGCTTTTAAATCTCTTAACTCATTTATAAACTGTTCGTCCTTTAACTTTTCGGGTTGTAAAACTTTTAAGCCTTTTTCGAGGGCATATTTTTTAATGGCCGATTGTTGTAATTGTTGTCCGCGTCCAGCAGGTTTATCTGGCACAGTTACAACTCCAACAACATTATAATTGTTTTGAATTAAAATATCTAAACTTGCTACCGCAAATTCGGGTGTTCCCATAAATACAATTCGCATCGTGTTTTTATTTTTGCGTAAAGTTAAAATCTTACATTTGTTATATACTATATATGAACAAAAATATATTAAAATATCTTTTTATCCTTTTAGGACCTCTTGCAGCAATTTGTATTTGGCTATTCACAGATTTAGACAACTCAAACCCAAAAGTTACTCTAATGGCTGGAATTGCCATCTGGATGAGTTTATGGTGGTTTACTGAAGCTGTTCATTTGGCTGTAACAGCATTAATTCCATTTTTATTAATGCCCTTGCTCGGAATAGCAGATACAAAATCGGTAGCACAACAATATACCGATAGTATTATATTTTTATTTATTGGAGGCTTTATGCTAGCATTTGCTATTGAGAAATGGCATTTACATAAACGCATTGCCATTAAAATTTTATCTATTGTTGGCACTAAACCTCATAATATATTATTAGGCGTTATGCTTTCGGCTTATTTAATAAGTAATTGGATTTCTAATACTGCCACAACGATGATGTTGTTTGGCGCTGTAATGGCCTTAATTAACGAAACAGATGAATTCATCCATGGCGAAAAAAGCAAAGGGCGATTTGCAGCTTCTATCCTACTCGGACTTGCCTTTGCGGCTACCATTGGTGGCATGGCAACACCCGTTGGAACACCGCCAAACATGTATTTTTTCAAAGCCTATAAAGAAGCATTTCCACATTTAAATGATTTAAACTTTTTAAAATGGGCATCAATAGGTTTTCCTTTATCTGCCTTATTTTTAACGGCAACATTTTTTGTTTTACGCTTTTACTACTTACGTAAAAAAGTTACTATCACCAATTTAGGTAAGCATCACTTTAAAAACAACTATACACTCTTAGGGAAGTTTTCTTATGAAGAAAAATGGATTGCAGGTATTTTTGTTTCATGTATGTTATTATGGTTTACACGCTCAGATATTGCTTTTGAAACATTTACGTATAGAGGTTGGAATCATTTATTTTCAAATCCAAAATTGGTTGATGATGCCAGTGTGGCAATTTTAGCAGCACTTGTTTTGTTTTTAATTCCTAGTAAACAAAATAAAGGCGAAGCCTTATTGGAATGGGAAGATGCAAAAAAAATACGCTATGATATTATTTTAATGTTTGGAAGTGGCTTTGCTTTAGCTTATGGTTTTGATGTTTCTGGCTTAAGTGATTGGCTAGCTCATAGTTTATCGGCCTTAAAAGGAGTTCATATCATTTTTATAATTTTGGGAATTTGTGTGATTGTTACAATCATCAGTGAATTTGCTTCAAACATAGCAAGTATTCAATTAGCAATTCCTGTTATGATTGCCTTACAAAAAGATTTAGACTTACCGCCTTTATTATTAATGATTCCTGCAACTTTTGCGGCTTCTTTAGGATTTATGCTTCCAGTTGCAACCGCCGCCAATACAATTGTGTTTGGAACCAAACGGATTGAAATGAAGGATATGTTTAAAGTTGGTTTAATTTTAGATATCATAGGTATATTACTCATTACGGTATTCTGTTATTTTTATTTAGCTTAATTTTAATTATTTAAGATGTTTCTTTAAACAAAAAAAGGATAGTTCTATTCGAACAATCCTTTTTTTTTGTTTAATGTATTATTAAAATTACCTCACTTTTACTTTCTCAACTTGAACTACTTCATAAGTTGTTTTGTTATAAACATAAGCAATCACATATAATTTATTTAAATCATAAGTTGGATTAAAAACCACATTTGAAATTGTTTTTGTGACACTATCATTCATTGCAACGGGCGCCGTATTTAACTGATCACCCCAAGTACCATTTAATGCGCCTCTCATCATATGTTTATGAACATAATTTAAAACAACTGGAGATGGTTGTGAGTAATCTTTTTGAGTACCTATTAATTCTTCCTCCATTAGGACTAAAGAAACAGCAAAATTTGGAGATAAGTTTTGTAAGAATTTAGTTTTCACATCTACACTATAACAACTTGCAAGTGTATCATATTTTGAAACCAAGGTTATTTTAGCCTGTGCTGGCAACCCTATAATCGTACTTACTTCTGTAGCCCAAGAACTATATGTTTTAATGTGAGTACCTGCAATAAAATCTTTTCTACTAATCATCCCATTTGGATTAGATGTTATCCCAAAAAAAGTATTCCAATCATTTCCTGCAGGAGTTTTATAATCAGCATCAAAAGGAGCTGGATTTACATCTGCAAAATATCCAGCATGAACAGCTAAAACAATAACATCATTGGGATTTGAAGTCAAAATATTACCAGCTACGATTGCAGCGGCTGGACAATTTCCACATTCGTGTCCGGTATAATCTTCAATTAAAACTTTTCGTGTAGATGGGCCAACTGAAGTTGTAATTTTATAAGCTGCTCCACAATTTGCGGCAACAACAATAGGTTCTTTTTCCAAAGGTTTATTAATATAATCGCAAGACGATAAAATACATAAACCAGAAAATAGAATGGAATAAGAGGTTATTTTTTTCATAATAAATTAATTTAAAAAATTAAAAACTAGATGTGATAGAAATAGCTAGACCATTTGATGCTGGAACATTACGACAAACACCACCTACACAAAATATACCAGCACGTTGTTTACCATAACTTATAGAAATACGATGCGCATCTTTAGTATAACCAGTACTTATTAAAAAATAATGCAATTGTAAATCAGGATTCGAATTTCCATAATTGTATTGATCTAATACGGCAACAAATACATGTGAATTGGGTGACCATTCTAATAAACCAACGGCCCATGAACCTTTATCTTGTTCTGTAAATAAACCTTGTAGTTCTAAACGTAAAGCTGACGTTGATTTATATTTATAAGTTAATTCAACAACACCAATATTAGAAGTTATACTTTCATAACCAGCATTTTCTGAACCAAATTGAACAATATTTTTATTATAAAACTGATTAGAATACATGACTGTTGATTTCCATTTCTTCGAAAACTTTTTACTTATTTCAATAAAGCCATCATGGTAATAAGGTGTTCCGATATCAGACCAAGAGGAACTTACTAAATATCGTCTTCCAGCAGTATCATTTAATTCAGTTTGTTTTAAGCCATTTGATGCCGAAAAATTTAAAGTAATATCCATTCCATATTTACCACCAAGTACTGAACCTCTTTTAACTTTATATTGTACTTCTGCCATATAACCAAGCTCACCATTTGGTTGAGTTGCATAAGGATAATATGCAGGCATCAAAAATGTGTGTTGTTTAGTGGTTGCTGGTAAATAATTAATTAATAAGTTTTGTAAATTGGCATCTCTATCACTTCTAAACGTCATATTATCAATACGTTTCCCTTGTAATAATAACGAAAATCCATTGGTGGCGAATGAAGTTGATGCAAATAACGCTTCTCCTGGTCTATATGAATAACCATCTTTTAAAGTTCCGTTTGTAGAATATGGGTCATTAATTTTATTAGCGTATTCAGCATAAAAATTAAATCCACCTCTAATTATATTTAAACGACCAGCACTAACTCCAACATTTTCAGGCAAATTATACGTTGGATCTTGATCAGCTTGGTATTTACTAACAAAACTACCGCCTAAAATAACTTTGGTTTTTTTATTCGCTAAGGTTGAATCAAATAATTCATTAATATTAATTTCTCCATCAACCCCACGAACTATTCCTGCACCAACACCAAAAAAACTACGTTGTTTACCCGTTAACCCTTTTAATGTAATTCCTTTATATGGATTTGAAATAATTCTAATTCCATCAATTGAATTATCAAATAATAAACCTCTTTCTTCATAAGCCCTCAATACTAATCCACTTCCAAATTGCTCATATATATTACCAACTGTTATATCTAATAATTTGGTTCTATAACGTACATATCGGTTGGTTATACCTTGCCCTTTATATCTTTTATCAAATCCTTGCATCACATTATTATAACTTTCATATCTAAGGCCTGTAGAAAAATTTCCTCTTGTATAAGAAATTTGACCAAACGCATTTGACAACATCTTTTCAGGAACTTTTGGTGCACCAATCAACGAATCTGGCTGGTAATATTGTGCATCAACTTGAAAATTTCCATGAATAGAGTTTATTTCATCTTGAATTTGTGCATTCACACAAATTGATATTCCGGTAAAAATTAAAAAAGCGATTCGTTTGTTGTTGAAAATCATAAATAATAAAATGGTATTGGTTGTATTTGATTAAATATTAATGTGCTAATTTTTCACCTTTAGCTAATTTACGAACATTTTCAAATAAATGTTCTTCATCACCTTCTGCATAGGAATTATGACTCCAAACAATTTGACCAGTTCCATCAACTAAAAATGTATGAGGGACATTATTTACATTCATTGCTCTTTTAAAGTCTTGATTTTCATCAATATAAACCTCGTATTGCCATCCTTTAGCTTTAACATCAGTAATTACTTTTCCAGAACTACGGGCATCATCAATCGAAATTGCAATTAGTTTAACACCAGTTTCTTTAACTAATTCAGCATAATCTTCTGCAATTGCATCTAATTCTTTTTTACATGGTTTACACCATGTTGCCCAAAAACTAATAATAATTGGTTTACCATTATTACTAAAGGTGCTTGAATTTATTTTTGTACCATCTAATTTTTTAACGGTAGCCTCTGGTATTTTATTTCCATCAGAAGTTGTAAATGCACAAAAGAATAATACAATAGCTGAACAAAGTGTGATAATTTTTTTCATTTTTATAATATTTAGTTAAAACAAATATACTTTTATTATTTACTCAGGCCTCAATTTTAATACTATAATTAAAAGTTAAAATAGTATTCTTAACGGTCACAAAAACTTACTTCATATTAACAAATTGAAGCGGAATCTCATAATCCCCTTGACGACAAAGCGCCATAACAGCTTGTAAATCATTAATGCTCTTGCTAGAAACACGTATAATATCGTCCATTAATTGAGCTGTCACTTTAATTTTACTATCTTTTATATCCTTCAATATTTTTCGAGATGCTTCCTTTTCAATTCCTTGTCTGATTTTTATTTCCTTTTTAATAACCATTCCTGAAGGATAATGTTCTTTACTTTCGTCTAAACAACGTGGGTCTAAACCTTGTTTAATCATGCGGCTATGAATCGAATCAATGATTGCTTTCAGTCGCATATCGTGTTCGGTAACAATACTAATAATTAAGTCTTTTTTATTAAGCTCTACTTCACTTTTTGAATCACGAAAATCAAATCTATTTAAGATTTCTTTTTTTGCAACATTTATGGCATTATCAAGCATTTGAGCATCAGTTTTACTAGTAATATCAAATGAAGGCATAGTTTTTATGTTTTAAAATTAATACTGTAAATATAAAATAATATTAGAAATAATGTTATCAATAAAATTTACGAAAAAAGTTAAAACTCTCTTAATAACTTAAACTGATAAATAACACTGATTTGAATATATTTGAAAGAACAAATTCAAAATTATGATCAAGAAAATTCTATTAGTAGCATTCCTATTTACCTGTATTAATGTTATTAATGCTCAAAAAACAACACAATTTACTTCTGACTCTGTAAAATTTATAAAAGAGCTTAACGAATTTTTTATTGACAACTCTGCAAACAAAAAAGATGCAGAAGAATACATGGTTGCTTTTGGTAAATTTTGGAAATCTCCTGATTTTGAATCAAAATACCGACAAGCAGTTTACAAAACTTGCAACGCCATGTTGCAAAGGAAACTTAAACCTTATCCAAATTTTATAAATTATTTAAATGCGGTTTCAAATTGTATTATTACAAAGCAAGATCAATCTGTTTTTAATAATTGGCAAACCTGTATTGATAAAATATTTGCTTCTAAAAACTTAAAAAGCTTTACAAATTTTTTAGAAATGAGTGAAAACATATTTTCAAATAATATTTTTTATAAATCACCAACCTATTCGTATCGAAGTTTACAAAATAATTTCACTTTTGAATTTGATTCATTACCAAAAGTTATTTTTCCTGATTTTACGTTAGTTGGTTCTAGCCCCAGAGGCGATTCGATTATGATAGAAAAAATTAGTGGTATTTATTACCCAACCTGGGGTAAGTTTATTGGAAAAGGTGGAAAAGTAAGTTGGTCGCGCACTGGTACGGGTAGCGATGTGTATGCAGATTTAAAACGTGTTTCAATCGATTGTAAAACGGGTGGATATTATTCTGATTCTGCTACGTTTTTCGGAAAACAATATTTCGACAAACCACAAATTGGTCGTGTATTAGATAAAATTGTAACTGAAAACAGTGATCCAACCTACCCTCGATTTGACTCCTATAGTAAACGATTAGTGGTAAAAAATATTTATCCTGATGTAGATTATGATGGTGGATTTGGTATGCGCGGTAATAAATTTGTTGGTACTGGAAATCCAGCCAAAATATTATTTAAAAGAAACAATGCAAGATTTTTAGAAATTTCAGCACGATCATTTTCTATGACCAAAGATAAAATAAATGCAAAGCCTGCAGGTATTAAGTTTTTTCTAGAAAAAGATTCTATTGTTCATCCAGGCTTAAGTTTTGTTTACCAAGTAGAGAAAAAAACAGTCACCTTTTTAAGAACAGAAGATGGATTAGAAAAATCACCTTATTATAACACCTATCATAAAGTGGATATGTATTTCGAACAATTAGTTTGGAAAATTGATGAACCAAAAATTGATTTTAACTTTTTACCAAATAATACACAAGGAGAAGCTTTTTTTGAATCTCAGGATTTTTTTAATAGCAATCGTTTAGATGCGATTAGAGGTCAAGAGCAAATAAGTCCAGTTCAAAAAATAAGTGAATATTATAATACAAATGGAAACAACCCAACATTTACAGTTGTAGATTTTGCCAAATACATTAAATACTTGGCGGTTGATTTAAGACCAATTATTTTCAAAATGGCCATTTTTGGTTTAATTACTTACGAACCTGAAACCGATTTGATTACTATTAAACCAAGACTTTTTGATTATAAAAAAAATGTAAAACATGATAAAGACCATGA
>JAYVIS010000404.1:0-10575 GCA_043769975.1 Bacteroidota bacterium | reverse complement strand
AATTCAGTTTGCCAACTATTTTTCCTATCAGCGTTAATAGGTTTATTTAAATCGGCATATTTTTTTGTCAGGTATTTTTCATGTTTATCCACGCCTGGTAAATCTTTATTTGCCTGAAATGTAATAGTGTCCTTTTCTGAGATCGTAACAATGTCTAATTTTAAAAAATCGTAAATTTTTTGCATTGTTAATTCATTATCTGTTACGAGGTCTTCATATTTAATCAGGAGTATTTTTTGTTTGTTTTTTTTGCTAAATCGTAATGCTAAATAGTTAAAATAGGCCCATCGAATGGCATTATAAGCTACAGCCGGAGATTTAAGATAGGCACTTTGCTTTCGTGAAAGTACATTTGCTCTATAATCACGAATCATCCAAATAAATTTTGATTCAGGCAGTGCTTCTGAAATTTTGTTTATTAAAATTGTATACGCAGGGTTTTTGTCAATAATAATAGTCGATTTCGATTTATCGATTCCTTCAATTTCAAAACATCTATAAATTTGAATACAGAGATCTTCATAATTAATAGTTGGATTATTTTTACAAATTCCTTTAATGTGTTGTTTAGATGCTATAGGATCAAATTTCCATCCAATTAGAGGGTGTGAGAGCGAATAGATTTCTATTTGTTTAAATATTAAATCTATATCAGCCTCACTAAATCCAATTTGATTTTTAAAATGATTGAGGAAAAATAATAAAAAATTAGCTTCAGGTTGGCAGTGAATATCTTGATGTTTATTTAATATTTTTGTTAGCAGAGTTGTACCTGATCTTCCAATTCCAACAATAAAATGTAATTGTGTTTTCATGTTTATAGTTTGTTGTTTACTTTATAACGTAAGTAAAAATGAAGTTTAGGTGAATCAATAATTTCAAAAGTTTTCACTCTAATAAAGCTTGGTATGCTTATCAAGGATAAATATATTTTTTTTAAAAAAGAAATTTGAGATTCACTCAGGTAATTGTATTTTATTCCATATTTATTAGATATGAAATCAGCTTGCTCAATTTCGTCTTTAGTTAATTCATTCTTCCATGCAAAAGCTCTATTTGAGTTAATTGGGGAGCTTAGATTACTAGCATTTTTGGTTGTGCGTTCAATATTGTTTTGTGGAAGTTTGGCTGCATCCAACTTCTGTTTTAAACCAATGTGAAAGTTTAAAAGTTCGTCAGAATATTTAAAATTAAAAAACTCTAAAATCTCTTTAATGGTTTTTTCTTTATCTAAAACAATCTCTTCATAGGTTACAATTTTTAAGTTGTTAGAAGTATGTTCCTTTATTTCAGAAATTTTTTTCATGTATAAATTCCATACTAAGGCATGATAAATTACATTTTTTTTCGAAACTTTTCGTTTTTGACTTTGTATATTTGAAAGGATATAACCTCTATAGTCTCTTGTTAACGCTAAAAGTTTGGCATCAGGAAATACTTCAATGATTTTATTGGCATGTAATGTATAATAAGGGTTTTTATCAATTATTATATTTATTGGATTAGAAATACCCTTTTCGCCAAATAATCCTAAGTAAATAAGTTTTGTTAATTGGTTGTAATTAATCTGTTGTCCAATAGTTAATGAGTTTATAAATGTATTATTTGGCGGGCCAATGAGAGGATTTTTTTTGTAATTAAAATATAAGGTGATGTATTTTTTATAATCGTTAATTAAATCTTGACTTACTGCTTCAACATTTTTATATTTTTTGTAGAAATAAATAAAATGGTGAATCTCAGGAGTAGCGATGCAATTTTCGTACTGATTTAATAAAACAACCAGCAAAGTTGTCCCACTTCTTCCAGTGCCAATGATAAAATTAATTTTTATGGTACTTAAAAATTCTAAATTCATTTTTCGCCAACCCTTGATTTTAAATTATTGGTCACGATAATAAATATATTAAATTTTTGCTAAAATCCCTTCATGTATTCTTCAAAACAGATGCCTTGCATAAATTCTTTAGAATAAATGTATTGTTGTAATAGTTTTGACCACTGTCTATCAGATTTACTTTTGTCTAGTAATGCAGAATCAAAAGGTTTGCTGAAATGTATTTTTATGGTTTCTTTTCTGGCCTTAAACATTTCATCAGGTAAAAACAGCATTTCAATATTTGCCTTTATTCCTAATCGTTTTCTCCACATCGCAAAATTGTAAAAAAACTTTGAATTTTCTCCTTCTATAAAAACAGGTTGTATCAATCGATTATGATCTACAGCCTGTGTAACGAAACTTTTTTTCCATTCTAAATCGCGTACGAGCCCATTTTGTTTTCTTGAAACTAGGCCTGCTGGAAAAATCAATAAAGCAGATTCTTCTCTATATACTTCTTCAATTACTCGTAAGTATTTTGCTGACGTAGCTCCTAATTTATTTACGGCAACATATATTTCACCATAATTTTTTATGCTTTTCAAAACGTCATTTACTAAGAAACGAACATCTGGCCTAATATCTCCAACAGCTTTTATTAATGCCATCCCGTCTAAACCGCCTAAAGGGTGATTTGAAACAATAACCACACTTCCTGTTTTGGGAACAAATTCTGAATTGATCGATTTAACTTTTGCGCCTAATTCAATTAATCCCTTTCTGTTAAATTCTAAACCATGATCATCTTTTAATAGAAGCATCGTTTTATTGATGTCCTCTTCATGCAGCTTTTTTTTAAGCCAATTGATAGCAAATCTGGGTAACCATTTATATAGTTTATAAGCCTTTTCTCTTAAAAGCTTATCTATATCAATAAATTTTTCATTTTTCATATTTGTGGCCTCAAAGGTAATATAATTGTTAATATCTCAAATAGTAAAAACTAGCAGTTTTTGAGATTATTAATTTTCTTAAAAAGCAAAAATCTCTTTAAAATTAACTGTTCTAATCGATTAGTAGTGGGCGCTGTATAACAATAATTATTCGCATAATTATTAACATTAGTTTTAATTTTCAACAAAAGTGGTAAAAAATGGCATAAAGTGGTAATAAGTGGTAAAATTTTGATATTTTTGACACAATTCTAACCAAAACCACTGATGTCGAGCCTTATAGGAGAATTTGATTGTAAAGTAGATGCGAAAGGGCGTTTTATGTTTCCTATTAATTTAAGGAAACAGTTAGATGTTGCTTTCGATCAGGGGTTTGTGATAAACAGAAATCTTCACCAAAAATGTTTAGTGCTTTATCCAATATTAGAATGGAATAAATTAAATAAAAAATTAAGCAAACTAAATAGACTTATTAAAGCTAACGATGTATTTGTCAGAAAATTTACTGGTGGTGCAACTGGAGCTGATGCCGATAATACAGGAAGGGTTTTATTGCCAAAGTCACTTGTTGATTATGCTGGAATTTCAACTGATATAAAAGTATTAGGAAGTAATAATGTGATTGAAATTTGGGATAAAAATTTATATGATCAATTCTTATCTCAAGATGTAGATATCGAAAAATTAGCTGAAGATGTTTTAGGGAATTTAAATTTTAATGATGGTGATGATGACTAGAGCGTATCATATTCCCGTTCTTTTACAGCCATGTATCACAAATCTAAATATTAAGCCCGACGGCGTTTATGTTGATTTAACTTTTGGAGGTGGCGGTCACTCAAAAGAAATTTTGAAGCATTTATCAAAGGATGGAAAACTTTTTGCATTTGATCAGGATGAAGATGCGAAGGCTAATATTCCCGATGATAAACGTTTGACTTTTATCCCACATAATTTCAGATACATTTCTAATTATTTAAAGTTATATGGCATTACTCAAGTTGACGGAATATTAGGTGACCTGGGAGTTTCTTCTCATCAATTTGATAAAGGTGAACGAGGGTTTTCAATCCGTTTTGATGCCGACTTGGATATGAGAATGAACCAGAAAAGTCTGTTAACGGCTCATAAGGTTTTAAATACATATGACGTAAAGCAACTTACCAATATGTTTAGAGAATATGGTGAAGTTGATAACGCTTTCAAGCTTGCTAATATTATTGTTGAAAACAGACCGAATGGATTAATTGAAAGTACGGCGCAATTCAATGAAGTTATTATAAGATGCACGCCGAAGTTTGAAGCAAATAGGTATTTGGCAAAAGTATATCAAGCAATTCGAATTGAGGTAAATCAAGAAATGGAAGCGTTAAAAGAGTGTTTAACACAATGTTATAGTTTGCTCAAACCGAATGCGCCCTTAGTGATTATGAGTTATCATAGTTTGGAAGATAGGTTAGTGAAAAACTTAATTCGCTCTGGTAATGTTGAAGGCATTGAAGAAAAAGATATTGTATTTGGAACTGTGAAAAAATATTTCAAACCAATGACGAATAAACCAATAGTTCCGAGTGCTGAAGAAATTGAAGAAAATTCACGGGCTAGAAGTGCAAAATTAAGAGTAGCGATTAAATTATAAATGGCAAATAAATTTAGAGATAAACCAATACAAACTGAAGTTGAAGAGCTTGAAGAGTTGGACTCTATAATTGAAGAACAGCCTATTGAAGAAAAGCCTAAGCGACAAGGAAAAAAAGGGGTATTAGCAAAAGGTTTATCAAAAGTATTTGGAGGTTCTTTTTTGAGTAATGACAAAGCTGTTGAGATGATTCCGTTCATTTTGTTTTTAGGTGTCATTGCCATTTTTTATATCGCCAATGGATATTATGCTGATGACAAAATTAGAGAGGTTAATAAAACGAGTAACGAAATAAAAGAATTACGTACAGAATATATTTCATCTAAATCAGATTTGATGTTTGTGAGTAAACAAAGTGAAATTGCAAAGCGGGTTGAAAAATTAGGATTAAAGGAGCCAGTTGTTGCGCCTATGAAAATTGAGATTGATACATTAAAATAGAAATTGGAAAATAAAAAGGACATATTATCACGCACTTACATTGTATACATCATGCTTTGTGTGTTTGCTATATCTATTTTATATAAGATGTGTGTTATTCAATTTAAAGAAGGGGATCATTGGAAAGCAAAAGCAGAAGCTCTTACAACTGACTTAAAAACAATTGAGGCTGTTCGTGGAAATATTTTTGATGAAAACGGAAATTTATTAGCGACTTCATTACCATATTACGAAGTGGCTGTTGATATTAATGCCCCATCAATTGATAAAAAATTATTTGAAAGTAAAATTGATTCGTTAAGCTTTATGCTTGCAAATTTATTTAAAGATAAATCTGCTAGTGCATATACTAAGTTATTGCGTAAAGCTCGTAAGCAAGGTGATCGATATGTTGTTATAAAAAGGAATGTATCCTATAAAGATTTAAAAACACTAAAAACATTTCCAATTTTTAAAAGAGGAAAACGTGGTGGTTTAGTAACTCTTCAAACAAATAAACGTGAACGTCCGTTCCAAATGCTAGCGGCTCGTACAATTGGTATGAGTAGAGAAGGAGTAAAGCCAGTTGGTTTAGAAGGTGCTTATGATTCTATTTTAAAAGGAATAAGTGGACAACGATTAATGCAAAAAATAGCTGGTGATGTTTGGCGACCTATTAATGATGAGAATGAAGTTGAACCAAAAGATGGAAGTGATTTATATACAACCATCGATATTAATATTCAAGATGTTGCAGAAAACGCTCTATTAAAAACATTAATAAAAAATAATGCTTCTCATGGTTGTGCTATTTTAATGGAAGTAAAAACAGGTAAAATAAAAGCAATTGCAAATTTATCTCGAGCTGGTAAAGACTCAACTAGTTCTTATTCTGAAAATTTAAATTATGCAATTGGCTATGCAACTGAACCAGGCTCTACATTTAAGTTGGCATCATATCTTGCAGTAATTGATGATTATGATTTGAGTTTAGAAGAAAAAATTCAAGTTGGAAACGGAGAGGTTACGTATTATAATAAAACAATTAAAGATTCTCATGCTCCAGAATCTTCTACTTTAACATTACAACGAGCTTTTGAAGTTTCATCAAATTGCGCTGCAGCGAAAACAATCATGAAATATTATTCAAAAGATCCACAAAAATATGTCGATAAAATTAATTCATTCCACTTAAATGAAAAGCTTGGTTTGTCAATTCCTGGGGAAGCATCGCCATTAATAAAACAACCTAAAAGTAAAGATTGGTCTGGATTAACGCTTCCGCAAATGAGCTACGGATACGAAACTTTAATTACGCCATTACAAATTTTGACTCTGTATAATGCAATAGCTAATAATGGTAAAATGATTCGTCCAAGATTTGAAGATGAAATAAAACGAAATGGTGTAACGGTAAAAAAATTCAAAACCGAAGTTATTAGTGAGCAAATTGTAAAACAGTCTACCGTAAATAAAGCAAAAAAAATGTTGGAAGGTGTAGTGCAAAATGGAAGTGGTAAAGGCTTAAACATCACTGCATTTAAAGTGGGTGGAAAAACTGGAACTGCTCAAATTGCAAATGTTGGAGGAAAGAAAGTGGCTGGACAAACTTCTTATGGTTATGCTGGCGAGAGAAAATATCAAGCATCATTTGTTGGTTATTTCCCGGCAGATAATCCTTTATACACATGTATTGTTGTAATTAATGCGCCAAGTAATGGTATATATTATGGTGGTTTAGTTGCCGGGCCGGTATTTAAAGAGATTGCTGAAAAAGTGTATTCTACTAGTTTGGATTTTATTCAACCATTAAATAACAAGAAAAATTTATTGACATCTGCACCTTCTTCAATTAAATCTAATAAAGATGAGTTAGCCTCAATTTATAAAACGTTTAATCTTCCAACTACTAAGTTGTATTCAGAGAGTGTTACATCATCTCAAATTAAAACTGTAAAAGCATACGAAACAATTGAAGGCTCAAATTTAGAAAGCCAATTAAAAAAAGGAATTGTTCCAAATTTAAATGGGTTATCTGCTAAAGATGCTTTGTTTTTGCTAGAAAATAGTGGGTTTAACGTAACCTTATTCGGAATGGGTTCCGTAAAGAAACAATCTTTAGAGGTTGGGAAAAAATTTAATAAAGGTGATAAAATAACATTAATACTAAGCTAAAAAGTGAAACTACTAAGCGACATATTATATAAAACACGATTGGAAGAAATTGTTGGATCCACTAATCTTGCAATTTCATCTGTTACTTTTGATTCTCGTCAAGTAAAAAAAGATTCGTTATTTATTGCAGCAATTGGTGTTACCGTTGATGGTCATAATTATATTGATAAAGCCATCGAAATGGGAGCGGCTGCTATTGTTTGCGAAAAATTACCTGCAAAAATTAACGAAAACATTACCTTTATAAAAGTTTTAAATTCTTCTGAATCTCTTGGTTACATCGCTTGCAATTTTTATGATAATCCTTCTGAAAAATTAAAACTAATTGGTATTACCGGAACAAATGGTAAAACCACTACTGTTACTTTATTATTTAATTTATTTAGAGGATTAGGTTATAATGTTGGTTTGCTTTCTACCGTTGAAAATAAAATTAATAATACGGTAATTCCTTCAACACATACTACGCCTGATGCACTGGCATTAAACGAATTGTTAAATATGATGGTGGAACAAGGTTGTCAATATGCATTTATGGAAGTTAGTTCTCATGCTATTGTTCAACATCGTATTACCGGACTTCACTTTACAGGTGGTGCTTTTTCGAATATTACTCACGACCATTTAGATTACCATAAAACGTTTGATGAATATATAAAAGCCAAAAAGTTATTTTTTGATAATCTTTCTACTGATGCATTTGCCCTAACAAATAAAGATGATCGAAACGGAATGGTCATGTTGCAAAACACAAACGCCAAAAAATACACGTACGGTTTAAAATCAATTGCTGATTTTAAATGTAAGGTCATTGAAAACCATTTAAATGGTTTGCTTTTAAATATCGATAATCAAGAAGTTTGGATAAAATTAATTGGATCGTTTAATGCTTATAATGCTTTAGTTGTATATGCTGTTTCACAATTATTGAAACAAGATAAAGTTCAGGTATTAACTACACTTAGTAATTTAAATTCAGTTGAAGGACGTTTTCAATATGTCAAATCTAAAACGGGAATTATTGCCATTGTTGATTATGCTCACACACCTGATGCATTAAAGAATGTATTAGAAACAATAAAAGATATTAGAACTGGTAACGAGCAAGTGATTACTGTAGTTGGTTGTGGTGGAGATAGAGATGCTGCTAAGCGACCAATTATGGCGAAAATTGCATGCGAGTTAAGTAACAAAACTATTTTAACAAGTGATAATCCTCGTAGCGAAAATCCTGAAGATATTTTAAACCAAATGCAACAAGGACTTTCGCCTGTTGAGGCAAAAAATGCATTGAGAATTAGTGATAGAAAAGAAGCTATTAAAACGGCTGTTGCTTTTGCAAAGGAAGGTGATATCCTATTAATTGCCGGTAAAGGACATGAGAAGTATCAGGAAATAAAAGGTGTGAAACATCACTTTGATGATTTTGAAATTATAAAAGAACTGTTTGAACTAAATACTATATAACATATGTTTTATTACTTATTCCACTACTTAGATCAACACTTCAATTTTCCTGGAGCGGGTGTTTTTCAATATATTTCATTTAGAGCGGCTTTAGCATTATTGTCATCACTCATTATTACAATGATTTTTGGTAAGCGCATCATTAATTTTATTCGTCAAAAACAAATTGGTGAAACAATAAGAGAATTAGGTCTTGAAGGACAAAATGAAAAAGCTGGAACTCCAACTATGGGAGGCTTAATTATTTTAGCTGCTATTATTATTCCCACCTTATTATTTGCAAAAGTATTTAATGTATATATCGTGTTAATGCTAATTACCACGGTTTGGTTGGGTGCAATTGGTTTTTTAGATGACTATATTAAAGTATTTAAAAAGAATAAAGAAGGTTTGCAAGGTAAATTTAAAATCGTTGGACAGATTGGAATCGGTTTAATTGTTGGCGCTGTATTTTATTTCCATCCTGATGTTGTAATTAAAGAACGTGTTTCTTCAAACGGCCAAAGTCAATATTCTTTTGATGAAGCAATTAATTCAAAAAAGGATTTAGCAATTCCAAAATATGCAGCCACGCCAATTAAAACGCTTAAAACAACGATTCCATTTTTAAAAAATAATGAATTTGATTACACACGTGTTTTATCTTTTATGGGAGATAATGCAGTGAAATACGGTTGGTTAATATTTATTCCGATTGTTATTTTAATTGTTACGGCAGTTTCAAATGGTGCTAATATTACAGATGGCATTGATGGTTTAGCTGCAGGAACCAGTGCGATTATTGGCGCTACCTTAGGGATATTAGCATATGTAAGTGGTAATACTGTTTTTGCTGATTATTTAAATATTATGTACATACCTAACACTGGCGAGCTTGTTGTTTTTATGGCTGCATTTGTTGGAGCATGCGTTGGTTTTTTATGGTATAACGCTTTCCCTGCTCAAGTATTTATGGGTGATACAGGTAGTTTAGCATTAGGCGGAATTATAGCTGTTTTTGCCATCGCTATTCGTAAAGAATTATTGATTCCTATTTTATGTGGTGTGTTTTTAATCGAAAACCTATCGGTAATCATGCAAGTATTTTATTTTAAATATCAAAAGAAAAAGCATGGATTAGAGTTTGCAAAAGTGAATCGCTTATTTAAAATGGCTCCATTGCATCATCATTATCAAAAATCCGGATTTCATGAATCTAAAATTGTGATGCGCTTTTTTATTATAGGAATCATGTTGGCTGCATTAACGATTGTAACATTAAAATTAAGATAAAAAGCCCCTCCCGACCTCCCCGAAGGGGAGGAGGGTAAGGCGTAAACATATTGTTGAAAGAAAATAATTGAAAGAAAATAAACATATATCTACACACAGCACTCCCTCTCCTTCGGAGAGGGCTGGGGAGAGGCTTGTTATTCTCGGCTCAGGCGAGAGTGGCGTTGGCAGTGCTATACTAGCACAAGCCAAAGGTTATGACGTGTTTGTTTCTGATAAAAATATCATACCTGAAAAATATAAAATACAATTAGTAGAAAATAATATTGCCTTTGAAGAAGGCAATCATACTGAGAGTCTTATTTTAAACGCTAGTGAAATTATTAAGAGTCCTGGTATTCCTGATAAAACGGAGTTAGTATTAAAATTAAAAGAAAAAAATATTCCTGTCATATCCGAAATTGAATTTGCTGGTAGATATACAAAGGCAAAAACAATTTGTATAACCGGAAGTAATGGCAAAACAACCACCACCTTATTAACGTACCATATATTTAAAAAAGCTGGTTATAATGTTGGTTTAGCAGGGAATATTGGAAAGAGTTTTGCTTATCAAGTTGCTACTGAAAACTTTGATTATTATATTTTGGAGTTAAGCAGTTTTCAATTAGATGGCATGTTTGATTTCAGAGCTGATATCGCCATTTTATTAAATATCACTCCTGATCATTTAGATAGATACGAATATAAGTTTGAAAATTATGTAGCTTCTAAGTTTCGTGTTATTCAAAATCAAACAGCAGAGGATTCATTTATCTACTGTGCAGATGATGCTGTAATGGAAGAGTTTATGAAAACTACATCTATTAAAGCTGAAAAAATCCCTTTCA
>JAYVIS010000403.1:0-2126 GCA_043769975.1 Bacteroidota bacterium | reverse complement strand
TTTTATGTTATAAAAAAACGTGTAAAATGCATTATTTTGATGTATTTTTGAGTAGGTTATTTAGATATCCTGCTAGGCTCCTTGCCTATGCGCACGCTGCAACAACGCGTGAAGTGCCTGAACTATAACAGGGTGTGTCACTACTCAGGTAAAAAGCCGAAGTGATGTAGTATTTTAAATAAAGATACGCATACTGTCCGAACGTGAGTGCGTTCGCTGACGATGGCTAAAAATAGCCGAAACAGTAACTATATATTTAATATTATGAAACTATCAACTAAAAATGCTTACAATTCATCTGCGCGAAATAATAATAGTGCGCTATCTATTTTAATCGCTTGTGACTATCATTTTTTTAAAGATAGGTATTATTTGTATCATATTAATGATAAAATAAATCACAAGGCCTACATTAAGGCAATCGCCGTTAATGATTCAAAAACAGTAAATCAATTTATCAACATTTAAAAACCTTAACATTATGAAAACTTCAAACTTTATCCAGGCATCAATTTTATTGTTATTTACAACCATCTTGGTATTAGTATTAATCTATGGCGATATGCACGCATAATCTTAAAACCTAGGAACTATGAAAACTGAAACAACTTTTATTATTATGAACTACTCGAACATTAAAAAATTAGCATTAAACGAATTAAAAGACACTTTGAATTATTGTAATTATGCAATAGGAAACAATAACACTTATAATCAAGGACGTGGAAACGAGCATTATTTAGAACACGCTAAAAAATTAGAATTGACAATCGATATTTTTAACCAAAAAATAAATAAAGATTTTCTTTTAAAATTCGCAAAACAATTTAAAGAAAACGTATTAGCAGAATTAAAAGATTTTGACATTGCACATTCTATCTTATCTCTTTGTAATTACATCTCTTTTGAAAATGGAACTGTTGATTTTGATAAAATCAAAGAAAACAATCGTTTAACCGAAAAACAATTAAGCTACTTCAAATAACAACTAAACAATAGAAATTATGAAAATTACAAAAACATCTACAATCGCAAAAAGAATTGAAAAACTAATTTTTAAAAAATAAAGATATGAACTTTCATGAATACACAACGCAAAAAAACCCACAAAGACAAGCGCCATTAAGCGTAAAAGTTAGAAGGGAAGAAATTAAACAAACAGGACATTTTGCCGAATTTAAAGGTATGAATTTAGAAATAGTGAAAATTTTAGGATTTAATTACATTCTAATAAACAATAGAGGCATTCTATGGACAATGAACGAAAATGGACAGCCGAAAGAATTAAGCGTATTTTATTTAATCAACTAAAAACTAATATTAATTTAATCTTTATTTATTATGAAAACTACAAAAACATCTACAATCGCAAAAAGAATTGAAAAATTATTGGCCAACAAAGAAATCTCGAAAAACTCGTTAGTTTACGGATGGGTTTCTAATTTAAAATCAAACGAGGTTTTAAGACCCGTTTTTTCTCAAGGATCAACTTGGAAACATTCTTCTTTAGTTGATAAAACTTATGAACTCACATCTATTTTAAGAAAATTAAATATTGATTTTTCAACCGGGAATGATGCTGCCAGAGGTGGTAAAACTGGGTATTTTGTAAAAATAGATACTAAAATCAACCTTTAAAAAACAGAAATTATGAAAACTTATGCAATATTACAAGTATTAAGCGCCGGATATATTGATGGAACAATCCCTCCTAAATTTAGCGACGATAACAAAAAACCTATTGATATGTGCGGGAGTGATAGTATTGTGAATTTAGACGGAAGAAAAAACGTTTATAATTTGCAAAATGATGTTAGATTGAAAATAGATAAAATGCGCAAATCAAGTATTGTAAAATTTAGAATAGTGAAAACTAATGAATTTTTAAGGAATGAAAGAGTTATTTATAAAAGCGAAAATCTTTTCTAAAATGAAAAACCCAACACAAACCCACTGTATACTATCACTAATTATTTTTATAGTGTTTTTAGGTAGTATTTTAGTACAAATTTAACTTATCAAATTACTCACTTTTAAAAATTATAGTTATGAAAACAATTAAAGTTTTAGATTATTTAAAAAATCCTATTTTTTTAGAAAAAGGCAGTCGCTTTTTTTGGACAAAC
>JAYVIS010000402.1:0-3010 GCA_043769975.1 Bacteroidota bacterium | reverse complement strand
CAGGAATATGTTTTTGTATTTCAGCAGCAATTTGACCAGGCGTAAAGCTAATACCAGCAATATTATAACTTCCTCTAATTTTTATTTGCTCAACAGGCGCATGCATAATTTCAATGGTTGCTCTAATTGCATCTTCCATATGCATCATTGGTAATGCGGTATTTTCACTTAAAAAACATTCATATGTTTTTGTCTTTAATGCTTGATGAAAAATATGAACAGCGTAATCTGTTGTGCCACCGCCAGGAGCCGATTTCCAGCCAATTAAGCCGGGGTAACGCAAGCTTCTAACGTCTACTCCAAATTTATGATGATACCATTCGCACCATCTTTCGCCAGCTTGTTTACTTATACCATAAATTGTTGATGGCTCCATAATTGTATATTGGGGAGTATCAATTCTAGGAGTTGTAGGCCCAAAAACTGCAATAGAGCTTGGCCAATATACCTTTGAAATATGTTTTTCTTTTGCTAAATCAAGTACATTAAACAAACCTTCCATGTTTAATTTCCAAGCAAACATTGGATTTTGCTCACCTGTAGCAGATAATAATGCCGCTAATAAATATATTTGTTTAATACCATGCTTTTTTACTATTGCAAATAAGGCGTCTTTATCTAATACATCCAACTGCTCAAACGGATTATTGGGTAAGGCAACTATTGGCTTCAAATCAGCAACTACCACGTTATCGGAACCATATAATAAACTCAATTCCTGAGCCAATTCAATTCCTATTTGCCCTCCAGAGCCTATAATTAAAATTTTATCTTCTTTATTATACATGATTAATTTTTAGTAATATTTTTTTTGAGTTTTTAACTACCTTTGCAAACCTAATTAAATAATTTTAAAATTAAAAATAGTATAACCTGCAATTGTATCTATTTAAGTTATGACAGAATTAAGAAATCGAATTAATAAAGACGAACTTAAAGTTCGCTTGGCTCAAGAAGAAATTGAGCGTGTTACATTTTCATTTTATAAGTATGTAAATATTGAAAATACTAAGGAACTGAGAGATCAGTTATTTATCCAATGGACAGAGTTAAACTGCTTTGGACGTATATATGTGGCACATGAAGGAATTAACGCTCAAATGAGTGTTCCCAAAAGTAATTGGGATGCTTTTGTGAATCAGTTATATAATGATAGTAGATTTAATAATGTTCCTTTTAAAATAGCTGTGGATGATGATGGGAAATCATTTTATAAACTGGGCGTAAAAATCAGAGATAAAGTGGTTGCTGATGGAATTGATGATGAGACTTTTAATCCATCGAACACTGGAACCTATTTAAATGCTGAAGGTTTTAATAAAGCTATTGAAGATCCAAACACCATCGTTGTTGACATGCGTAACCATTACGAGAGCGAAGTAGGTAGATTTGATAATGCTTTTTGTCCGGATGCAGATACGTTTAGAGAAGAATTGCCATTAGTTGTTGAACACTTAAAAGGTCAGGAAGATAAAAAAGTGATTATGTATTGCACTGGCGGTATCCGCTGCGAAAAAGCCAGTGCTTATTTAAAACACAAAGGTTTTAAAGATGTAAATCACTTACATGGTGGTATAATTCAGTATGCAAAGGAAGTAAAAGAGCAAGGTTTAGAAAGTAAGTTCAGAGGCGTTAATTTTGTATTTGATGAGAGAATAGGGGAGAGAATTACAAATGATATTTTGTCTAGTTGCCACCAATGTGGTAAGCCATGCGATTCTCATGTAAATTGTAAAAATGATGATTGTCATTTATTATTTATTCAATGTGATGAATGTGCAACTGAAATGAATGGTTGTTGTACTCCAAAATGTCAAGATATTGCAGTCATGCCAATTGAAATGCAAAGAGAATTAAGAAAAGGTAGAATAAAAAATGGACCAGAATGCTTATCTGTTTATAAAAGCCGACTTAGACCAAATTTATCAGAAATCATAAAAAATAATATATCTTTAAAGTAAAAAGCTTTTATGCCTATTTATCATAAACTGGGTTCTATCCCACAAAAAAGACATACCATTTTTAAATCACCAAAAGGAGATTTTTATTATGAACAGTTGTTTGGAACCGAAGGGTTTAATGGGCATTCGTCTTTACTTTACCATACTCATAGGCCAACTCAAGTTAAAGAAATTTTAAAAAGTTATTCTGTAGAGCCAAAAGTTGCTATTGGAAAAAACATTAAATCTCTTTTATTAAAGGGTTTTGAAATTAAGCCAGTGGCTGATTTTTTAGAAAGTCGTAAAACGGTTTTGTTTAATAGTGATTGCCATATTGGTTTAGCTGCACCAACCGAAAGTATGAAAAATTACTTTTATAAAAATGCTGATGCTGATGAGATGATTTTTATTCATAAAGGAAAAGGAAAATTAAAAACCTTTATGGGAAATATTCAATTTGAATATGGTGATTATTTAATTATTCCTCGAGGAATGATTTATCAAATTGAATTTGAAACTACTGAAAATAGATTATTGTATGTAGAATCATTTGACCCATTTTATACACCAAAACGTTATAAGTCTTCTTCAGGACAATTATTAGAGCATTCGCCATTTTGCGAACGTGATTTTAAATTGCCTACTGAACTTGAAACCTATGATGATAAAGGTGACTTTATCATCAAAATAAAAAAGGAAGGAATGATGCATGAAGTTGTTTATGCAACTCATCCATTTGATGTTGTTGGTTGGGATGGCTATAATTTCCCGTACGGATTTAGTATTCATAACTTTGAACCAATTACCGGGCGCGTGCATCAGCCGCCACCAGTGCACCAAACATTTGAAACATCAACTTTTGTTGTATGTTCATTTGTTCCTCGTTTATACGATTATCATCCACAAGCAATACCAGCACCATACAATCATAGTAATATAGATAGCGATGAAGTGTTGTATTATGTAGATGGTGATTTTATGAGCCGCAATAACATTGAGCAAGGTCACATTACTTTACATCCAAAAGGTATACCTCATGGCCCGGCGCCAGGAGCAATGGAGCGTAGTAT
>JAYVIS010000401.1:0-9430 GCA_043769975.1 Bacteroidota bacterium | reverse complement strand
CCTATATAGATTATATGACCAATAGTACGTTTATTGAATTACATGGTGATAGAACTGTAGGCGATGACAAAGCCATGGTTGGTGGATTTGGAGATGTTGATGGACAAACGGTTATGTTTATTGGTCAACAAAAGGGAATTAATACCAAAATGCGTCAAATTCGTAGATTCGGAATGGCAAACCCTGAAGGTTACCGTAAAGCATTACGTTTAATGAAAATGGCCGAAAAATTTAATAAACCAATTGTTACTTTTATTGATACGCCAGGCGCATATCCAGGTTTAGAAGCAGAAGAACGCGGACAAGGTGAAGCAATTGCCCGAAATTTATTAGAGATGGCCCAATTAACCGTGCCAGTAATATGCATTATTATTGGTGAAGGTGCAAGTGGTGGCGCTTTAGGAATTGGCATTGGTGATAAGGTTTTAATGCTTGAAAATACTTGGTATTCAGTAATTTCTCCTGAATCATGTTCTTCTATTTTATGGAGAAGTTGGAGTTTTAAAGAAACTGCAGCAGAAGCTTTGAAATTAACTTCAAATGATATGATGGAAAATGGATTAATTGATGGCATTATTAAAGAGCCATTAGGTGGCGTTCACAACAATCATAAAGAAGCTTTTGAAACTGTAAAACAAGAAATATTAAAACACTTAGCAGCACTCAAAAAGCAAACTCCTGATGAACGTATCAATGCACGTATTGAGAAATTTAGTTCAATGGGAGTTGTACATGATTTAGATGAAGTAACAGCATAAATATATATTCAGATTATAAATAAATAAAAATGGCAGATACAGGCGATATTAACATAGGTTCAATTATTAGATTTAATAATGAATTAATGCAAATTACAGATTGGCAACACCGCACACCAGGTAACTTACGTGCGTTTTACCAAGCAAAAATGCGTAACTTAATTAATGGCAAACAAATTGAAAACCGTTTCAGAAGCGGAGAAGGTGTTGATATTGTAAGAGTTGATTTTAGACAAATGCAATACATATATCAAGAAGGTGATTTTGCTGTAGTTATGGATAAAGAAACCTTTGAACAACTATATGTTCCGGTGATTTTATTTGGAGATAGTTTCCAATTTTTAAAAGAAGAAATGGAAGTTAAAATAAGCATGGAAGGTGATACAGTTATTTTAGCTGAAGCTCCAACATTTGTTGTTTGTGAAATTACTTATGCTGAACCAGGCATAAAAGGTGATACTGCTACAAACACGCTTAAGCCCGCAACACTTGATACAGGCGCAACAGTAAGTGTTCCTTTATTTTGTAATGAAGGTGATTTTGTGAAAGTAGATACGCGTACTGCTACTTATGTAGAGCGTGTAAAAAAATAATAGTTTATAAAAAAACCAAACCTTCAAGATTTCAAAACCTTGAAGGTTTTTTTATGCAATGGAATTTATAGAAAAAAACTTAGCTGATTATTGCGAAAATCATACTTCGCCGGAATCTGATTTACTTTCATTTTTGAATAGAGACACACATTTAAAAGTTGTTTCACCGCGCATGTTAAGCGGACATTTACAAGGTCGGTTTTTAAGTTTTATATCAAAATTGCAAAAGCCACAACTTATTGTTGAAATTGGCACCTATACTGGTTATTCTGCCCTTTGCTTAGCAGAAGGCTTAGCGGAAAGCGGTAAATTAATTAGTATCGATGTAAACGAGGAAACATCATTATTTGCTCAATCCTTTATTGATAAATCGGTTTATAAGCATCAAATCGAATTAGTTCTAGCCGACGCAAAAGCATTTATTCCTACAATTACTAAACCTATTGATTTAGTATTTATTGACGCTGATAAAAAAAACTATTTGGCTTATTATCAGTTAATTATTGAAAAGCTAAATACTGGTGGGATAATTATTGCTGATAATGTGCTTTGGAGTGGTAAAATTACCATGCCTGAAAGCGAAATGGATAGGGAAACATTGGCTTTGCATGAGTTTAATAAGGCTATCCAAAAAGATACTCGAGTTGAAAATATGTTGTTACCAATTCGTGATGGATTAATGGTTATTCGAAAAAAATAGTTTTTTATTAAAACTCATTAACAAAACCCCTTCTTTTTTTAGTATTTCAGTATCTTTGACTCCTAATTTATTATTAGCAAAAATACTATGGCAACTATTAAATACTCTGAACAAATTGCAGATGTTGAAGCAGCAAAAAATTTAGGCTTATTGCCTGAAGAATTTGAAAAAATAAAAGAAATTTTAGGTCGCACACCTAACTTTACTGAAGTATCAATTTTTTCAGTTATGTGGAGTGAGCATTGCTCTTATAAAAACTCAATTACTTGGTTAAAAACGTTACCAAAAGATGGTCCTCATATGTTGGCGAAAGCTGGTGAAGAAAATGCAGGTTTAGTTGATATTGGTGATGGATTAGGATGTTGCTTTAAAATCGAATCTCACAACCATCCAAGTGCGATTGAACCTTATCAAGGTGCAGCAACAGGTGTTGGTGGGATTAACAGAGATATTTTCACAATGGGAGCTCGCCCAATTGCTCAATTAAATTCATTACGTTTTGGAGATATTAATTCTGCAAAAACTCAGTGGATTATGAAAGGTGTTGTAAAAGGCATTGGAGATTACGGTAATGCTTTTGGTATACCGACAGTTGGTGGCGAAGTGTTTTTTGATGAATGTTATAATGTAAACCCATTGGTAAATGCCATGAGTGTTGGTATTGTAAAAGAAGGCGAAACTGTGAGTGCTACATCTTATGGTGTTGGTAATCCAGTATTTATTGTTGGTTCTTCAACTGGTAAAGATGGAATTGCAGGAGCAGCATTTGCTAGTAAAGATTTAACAGAAGATTCTGCAAAAGATTTACCTTCTGTTCAAGTTGGAGATCCATTTCAAGAAAAATTATTATTAGAGGCAACTTTAGAAGTTATTAAAACGGGTGCCGTTATTGGTATGCAAGATATGGGTGCGGCAGGTATCACTTGCTCAACATCTGAAATGAGTGCTAAAGGAGAACACGGTATGAACATTTGGTTACATAAAGTTCCTACTCGTCAAGCAAATATGCATCCATTCGAAATTTTATTATCTGAATCGCAAGAGCGTATGTTGGTTGTTGTTGAAAAAGGTAAGGAAGCTTTAGTACAAGCTGTGTTTGATAAATGGGATTTAAACTGTGCTCAAATTGGAGAAGTTACTGCTGGTGGAAATATTAAATATTACATGCATGATGAGTTAGTTGCTGATGTTCCTGCACACGATTTAGTGTTAGGTGGCGGAGCTCCAATATATACAAGAGAATACAAAGAACCATCTTATTTTGCAGAATCAAAAAAATTCAATATTTCTTCTGTTACAGAACCAACTGATTTAAAACCAGTAATGCAGTTTTTAGCTAAACTTCCAAACTTGGCTAGTAAGCGCTGGGTTTACAACCAATACGACAGTATGGTTGGCGGAATTAATATGAGTACTAATGCTCCAAGTGATGCTGCTATTGTAAATATTAAAGGAACTAAAAAAGCTTTAGCAATGACAGTTGACTGTAACGCACGTTATGTAAATGCAGATCCAGAAGTTGGTTGTGCAATTGCCGTGAGTGAAGCGGCTCGTAATATTGTTTGTAGCGGAGGTGCTCCAAGTGCGGTTACTAATTGTTTGAATTTCGGAAATCCATATAATCCTGAAGTGTATTGGCAATTTGTAGGATCGATAAAAGGAATGAGTGCTGCTTGTCTGAAATTTAAAACTCCAGTAACAGGCGGTAACGTAAGTTTTTACAATCAATCAAGTTATGAAGGTCCCGTGTTTCCAACGCCTACAATTGGGATGATTGGGGTATTAGAAGATAAAACATTACAAACAACCTTGAATTTTAAAACGGAAGGAGATGTTATTTATTTAGTTGGAGAAAGTAAAAATGATATTTCTTCATCAGAATATTTATACAGTTTTCATAAAGTGAAAAATACACCTGCCCCTTATTTTAATTTAGAAGAAGAGCATAAGTTACAAACCGTTATATCATCTTTAATAAAATCTAAATTAATAAACTCAGCTCATGATGTAAGTGATGGTGGTTTGTTTATGAATTTATTAGAAAGTGGAATGGTGAATAATTTAGGTTTTGAAATTTCTTCAGATAGTACAATTCGCAAGGATGCTTTCTTGTTTGGTGAAGCTCAAAGCCGTGTTGTTATAACTGTTTCAAATACTTCTACTATTGAAGATGAATTAAAAAAATTAAATATTCCATTCACAAAATTAGGTGTGGTAAAAGGGAATGCGGTTGTAATTGACAATACTAATTATGGTTTGATTAGCGAATACAAACATTCGTATGATACAAGTATCGAAACAATTTTAAACTAATTTTAAAAACTAAACTGAAAAGGGTAGTTTGTTTTTACAAGCTACCCTTTTTAAATTTACACCAATACAATTATGGCACAAACTATTTATCACCAAGCAAATACACGCGGACATGCAAACCACGGCTGGTTAAACGCCCATCATTCATTTAGCTTTGCTAGTTATCAAGATAGAACGCGCATGCACTTTGGAGTTTTACGCGTTTTAAATGATGATGAAATTGGAGGTAAAATGGGCTTTGGAATGCATCCACATGAGAATATGGAAATTATTACGATTCCATTAGTTGGAGAATTAGTACATAAGGATAGTATGGGAAATACGGCCGTAATTCATGCAGGACAAATACAAGTGATGAGTGCTGGTACTGGAATTACTCATAGCGAATTTAATAACACAAATGACACTTTAAAACTGTTGCAAATTTGGTTATTTCCAAGAGAGCAAAATGTTATTCCTCGTTATGATGAATTAACACTAAATGTAGCCGACAGAATTAATAAATTTCAACAAATTCTTTCTCCAAATAAAAATGATGATGGCGTTTGGATTCATCAAGACGCTTGGTTTAGTATCGGTAAATTTGATAAAGATAAAACAGAAACATACACCATAAAAAAACAAAACAATGGTGTATATGCATTTGTAATTAATGGTAGTATTAAGATTAACGAACAAATATTAAATACACGTGACGGTTTTGGAATTTGGGATATAGAAACTTTTAATATTAACATTCTTGAAGACAATACAGAGGTTTTGTTAATGGACATTCCAATGGAATTACCTTTATAAAATTTAATTTTTAAGTATTAAAACTCAATATTATGAATTGCAAAACTTCAGATAACTTAACTATACACTTTGAAATTCAAGGGAATGAAAATGCAATAGAAACCCTTGTATTTTTAAATGGATTGTCTCAATCCACTATGTCGTGGATTCTAACAACACCTCATTTTAAAGCAAATTATAAAATCATCCTAATTGATTTTATCTTTCAAGGTCAAAGTGATAAAACTGGAGATTGGCGAAGTTTTGATCAACACGCCAGTGATGTTTTAACAGTATTAAATTTTTTAAAAGCAGAAAAAGTAATTGTAATTGGCCTTTCTTATGGCAGTTTAGTTGCTCAACACATGGCTGTAAATTTCCCTGATAGAATTACTAAATTAATATTAATATCAACATTTGCTCATAAGACGCCATACTTTGAAGCTATTGAATTATCATGGTGGCGTGCCTTAGAATTTGGTGGCTATAGCTTAATGCTAGATATTATGTTACCATCTGTTTTAAGCGAAAATTATTTCACAAATCCATTAATTCCAATTGACTTAATGAAACAAGCCCGTCAGGAATCAAATGATGACAAACAAGCACTTTTTAAATTAATGCGGGCAACCAAAGAAAGAGAAGACTATCGGTTAAAATTAGCCGTTATTGCAATTCCAACTATTGTGATTCAAGGTGAAAAAGATTTATTATTTCCCGTTCACATGGCCAAAGAGGTTTCAGATTCGATACCAAAAAGTAAATTAGTAATAATACCGAATGCTGGGCATACTTTGAATTTAGAGGCTGTTCCGCAAATGAGCAAGGTTATTTATGATTTTATTAAAAACTAAAATTCTTCCCGAATTTTTTCTATTTTTATCCTTTAGAAATGACAATGAATTCAAATTTTATAGAAGAACTGAAATGGCGCGGCATCTTGCATGACGTAATGCCTGGTACGGAAGAATTATTAAACAAGGAAATGACAACAGGTTACATTGGTTTCGATCCAACGGCCGATAGTCTTCATGTTGGCAGCTTAGCACAAATCATGACCTTAGTTCGTTTTCAGTTAGCAGGACACAAGCCATTAGCTTTGGTTGGCGGAGCAACTGGCATGGTTGGCGACCCTAGTGGAAAATCATCCGAAAGAAATTTATTAGATGCTGACACTTTAAATGAAAATATTGAAGGTATCAAAAAACAATTGCAACAATTTTTAAATTTCGATTGTGGAGAAAATAGCGCCGAATTAGTTAATAATTATGATTGGTTTAAAAATTATTCATTTCTAGATTTTATTCGCGATGCGGGTAAACACATCACTGTAAATTATATGATGGCTAAAGATTCGGTAAAAAATCGAATTAATGGCGATACAGGAATGTCCTTCACCGAATTTAGTTACCAGTTAATACAGGGCTACGATTTTTACCATTTATGGAAAGAAAAAAATTGTAAAATTCAAATGGGTGGCTCTGATCAGTGGGGAAATATAACTACTGGAACTGAGTTTATTAGACGTAAAGCAAGTGGCGAGGCCTTTGCATTAACGACTCAATTAATAAAAAAATCAGACGGAACTAAATTCGGAAAATCTGAAAGTGGAAATATTTGGTTAGATAGAAAAAAAACATCCCCTTATAAATTTTACCAATTTTGGTTGAATGTCAGTGATGATGATTCTAAAACCTACATTCGTATTTTCACTCTTTTATCTCAAACAGAAATTGAAGAACTAGAAACTAAACATAATGCTGCGCCTCACGAACGTCATTTACAAAAGGCTTTAGCAAAAGAAATCACAATTCGCGTTCATAGTGAAGAAGATTTTAATGATGCAGTTGCTACAGGCGAATTTTTATTTAAAGCAAAAGCCGAAGATGTTTCAAGTTTAGATGCTGCAAAATTTGAAAAATTATTAAGTGGAATTGATACATTTGAAATAAGTAAAAACGAACTGGCTAATCCTGTTAATATTATTGTATTATTAGTTGAGAAAGCCGAGGTGTTTCCAAGTAATAATGAAGCACGAAAAATGGTTACAGGAAATGCAGTAAGTATCAATAAAATTAAGGTAATTGATGCAAATGCATTAATAGAATTATCTCAATTTAATAATCAAACCTATTTATTAGTAAGTAAAGGAAAAAAAGAAAATTATTTAATCAAATTAGTTTAATATTTTCTAGTGCTTTTTATATAAAAAAACTGCAATGATAAAAGACATCATATTTCCGGAAGTTGAAGATATAGCGATTGCTATTGTAAAAGAACATGAAGGACTGGACGAGTACAATGCCTACGTTTTTAATTTCAGAGAAGAAGATATAAAAAACGTATTAATCACCTCAACAGGATATGGTGTAATTAATGATGTAAAGAAAAAAACCAGCACCTTACGTCATTTTTTTGAAGAAGTAGAATCGTTAGATTATAAAATCATTGAACCTGTTTCAAAAGAAGTATTTGGAATCAGTAATGAATACTGGATAAGTTTTACAATTGACGGAAAAATGTATGATAAACAATATATTTTTTTACCAGAATCAATTATTGAATCAAATTTTCAAACAATCCCGTTTATTGATAAAAAAGGAGTAATAATTAAGTAAAATCTGAGGTATTTCCCAAGTATTTTTAGGCCATTTACTTAATATTTTATACATTAGTAATCTTTAGAATTACTATAAATGGCCACTTCAGTTTTAGAAACAACAACCTTGAAAACAAAAATATCTAGCGAAACTTTAAAAAAAGCATATTCACTTATGTGTACTGCAAAAAGTATGGCAGAGTTATATGAAGCGAATAAAGAAATTACAGCTAAATATGTACATGCTACTTCTCGCGGACATGAAGCTATTCAAATTGCGTTAGGTTTACAATTATTACCACAAGATTTTGTAAGTCCGTATTACAGAGATGATAGTATTTTATTATCAATCGGAATTACGCCTTTCGAATTAATGTTGCAATTATTAGCAAAGCGTAACGATCCGTTTTCTGGTGGACGAACTTATTATTCTCATCCGAGTTTACGCAGAGATGATATGCCTAAAATTCCCCATCAAAGTAGTGCCACCGGAATGCAAGCTATTCCTACAACTGGTATTGCAATGGGTTTACAATATTTGGAATTAAATAATTTGCAAAAAGATTTTCAAGGAAAAAATCCTGTTGCAGTTTGTTCTTTAGGTGATGCAAGTTGCACAGAAGGTGAAGTTGCAGAAGCTTTTCAAATGGCAACTTTAAAAAAATTACCAATTTTATATTTAGTACAAGATAATGAATGGGATATTTCGGCTCATGCGCGCGAAATTCGTTCTCAAGATATTACAGAATATGCAAAAGGATTTAAAGGTTTAGAAACTCGTACAATCGATGGTACAGATTTCATTACCTCTTTTAATACGATCAATGAGTGTTTAGAAATAATCCGTAAAGAGCGCCGACCAATGTTGGTGCATGCAAAAGTTCCCTTATTAAATCACCACACATCAGGCGTTCGTAAAGAATGGTACAGAGATGATTTAGAAGAATGTGCGAAAAAAGATCCTTTACCTCGTTTACGTAATCAATTAATTGTTGCGGGTTTAGACGCTAAAGAAATTAAAAAAATAGAAGAGGATGCTATTGTTTTTGTTGAATCTGAATATCAAAAAGCTTTACTAGAAGAAGACCCTCGTCCTGAAGATTTATTTTTACACGACTTTGCCCCTACTCCAATAACTGAAGAAAAAGGAAACAGAGAGCCAAGTGGCAAGGACAAAACCGTTATGGTGGATAGTGCGTTATTTGCTATCAGAGAAATAATGGAAAAACATCCTGAAGCATTATTATATGGACAAGATGTTGGAAAACGTTTAGGTGGTGTTTTTAGAGAAGCTGCAACCTTAGCGCAAACATTTGGAGATAATCGTGTATTTAATACGCCCATACAAGAAGCATTTATTATAGGAAGTACGGTTGGAATGAGTGCAGCTGGTTTAAAACCAATTGTGGAGGTTCAGTTTGCTGATTATATTTGGCCAGGCTTAAATCAATTATTTACAGAAGTAAGTCGTTCTTGCTATTTAAGTAATGGTAAATGGCCGGTAAGTTGTATTATTCGTGTGCCAATTGGCGCTTACGGAAGTGGCGGACCATATCATTCAAGTTCTGTTGAAAGTGTATTAGCAAATATCAAAGGCATTAAAATAGCCTACCCAAGTACAGGAGCCGATTTAAAAGGTTTAATGAAGGCAGCATTTTATGACCCAAATCCTGTAGTGATGTTGGAACATAAA
>JAYVIS010000400.1:0-3693 GCA_043769975.1 Bacteroidota bacterium | reverse complement strand
TTGAAAACTTTCCAGTTTGAGTAGGAATAAATTCAACTACGATTAGTGTTGTATCACTTGGTTTAATTGTTTTTTTTGAAGTTTGAATCGTAATTCCTTTTTCTGCATCAGCTCTTAATAAATACAAATTTTTAGTCTGATGATTTGTTATTATAAAGTCAGCTTTTACTTTATAAATCTGGTCAACCGTTCCAATATCTTTATTTTGCTCATCAATACCAACTAAGTTATTTTGACAAAACATCAAATTACTTAATACAACTAGTACAAAAAATAAACTATTTTTTAAATAAAATTTCATTTAAATCAATTACTTAAGTTTTTCATTATTCAAATGTCGTTCAAAATCACGATTTGTTTTCTTTTCCATGTTCTTATTAAAAGCATCTTGCAAATTAATTCCAGTTTGATTTGCAATACAAACTAAAACAAATAAAACATCTGCTAATTCATCTTCCAAATTAACTTTTTTATCTGATTCTTTTTCACTTTGTTCACCATATCTGCGAGCCATTACACGGGCCACTTCTCCAACTTCTTCCATTAAAATAGCGGTATTGGTCAGTTCGCTAAAATACTTAACGCCATATTTTTTAATCCAATCGTCTACAATTTTTTGTGTTTCTTGTAAAGGCATAATTCTTTATTTCTTGTAACGTTTCTTTTGTATAATTATTATTTCTTTATAGAATCTCCTTCGTATTTTTCAATAATGGCTTTCACTAATTTATGTCTAATTACATCAACCGTAGTTAATTCTACAAAATCAATATCTTTTGTGTTTTTTAACAACCTAATTGCTTGATTTAGGCCAGATGGCTGATTGCGAGGTAAATCTTGTTGAGATGGATCACCGGTAATAATAAATTTTGCATTTGCTCCCATTCGCGTTAAAAACATTTTCATTTGACTTTCGGTCGTGTTTTGTGCCTCATCTAAAATAACAAATGCATTATCTAAAGTTCGTCCACGCATAAATGCTAATGGAGCAATTTGAATAATATTTGCTTCAATCATTTGATTTAATTTATCCATTGGAATCATATCAAACAACGCATCATATAAAGGCTGCATATATGGGTCTAATTTTTCCTTTAAATCACCAGGTAAAAACCCTAAGTTTTCACCAGCCTCAACAGCAGGCCGAGTTAAAATAATGCGTTTTACTTCTTTATTTTTTAATGCTCTTACAGCCAATGCAACAGCTGTGTATGTTTTACCAGTTCCTGCAGGCCCAACAGCAAAAAGCATATCATTTTTATTAACCGATGTAATCATTTTTTTCTGATTTTCGGTTCGTGCTTTAATAACTAATCCATTATTCCCGAACAAAATAATATCAGTACCTATAGCTTCCTCTTTTGCTTGAATCAAATTATCACCAGTTTGTCCCAATAAGCGTTCGATAACCGTATCAGTTAAAATTCCATTTTTATGGTAATATTCAACTAACATATTTAGTTTTTTCTCAAATAGTGCAATTTCACTCTCTTCACCTAGTGCTTTTATTGAATACCCTCTTGCAACAATTTTTAATTTTGGGAAAAACTTTTTTATCACATTGAGTTTCACATCGTTTACACCATATATTTCAACCGGTTCAATACTGTCAATCGTTATCGTTTTTTCTATCATTCTAATTATAAAGAGTTTTTACTTAATGATTAATTAATAGTGTTAATCATAAAGATGTTAATAATCGTGTTAATCAAATAGTTAATATTTTAAAGGTAAGCTTAAAATAATATTTACTTTTAGAATACATTTAAAAAGTTTTCAAGATGCAAATTATAACCATTACAACCGATTTGGGCTACCGCGACCCATATTTGGCAATGGTTAAAGGTTTAATATATAGTAAACAACCAAATTGTAAAATTGTTGATTTAGCTTGTGATGTAAACCAGCATGCACACAAAGAGGGTGCATTTGCAGTAAAAGCTGCCCTGCCCTATTTCCCTGAAAACACCATCCATTTATTTGCAATAAAAAGTTTAAGTTCTTCGGCAACAAATTCAAATTTGGGCATTGATAATAAACGCTATTTAATTACAAAATATAAAAATCAATTTATTGTAAGTCCTGATAATGGCTTATTTACATTAATTGACAAAGAATTTAATGAACCTGTTTATCAACTCTCTTTCGAAAAAGAAAATCAACATCCCTTTTATTTAAGGGACATTTTCGTTGAAATAACAATGAAAATAATGGCTAATCTTGATTTAAAAGAATTTAGTTTACCAACCGATGATTATTGTAAAAGCTTTAATTTCGAAAGTTTTTCAACACCAACTAATTTGCAGGGAAAAGTACTATATGAGGATGATTTTGGAAATTTAATTACGAGTATTACAAAACAAGAATTTGATAAAACAATTGGAAACAAACGTTTTTCGATAGAATTACCATCAAGTAGAATTGAAAAGATTTACGACTCCTATGACGATGTTAAACATGGTGATATTGTTGCTTTTTTTAATTCAATGAATTTATTAGAAATAGCATTACATGGGCAGTCGGCCACTAAAATAGTCATTAGTAAAGCCATATTTGAAAAATACCATATTGATAAAATTATAATAGAAATTTATGATTAAGAGATTTGTAAAAATGACATTTAAACCAGAATTGGTTGAAGAATTTATCACGTTATTTAATTCAAAAAAAGAACTAATTGCTGCTGTTGAAGGTTGCACTTTTTTGGAATTATTGCAAGACGAAAACAACTCAACTGTTTTCTTCACCTATAGTTTGTGGAAAGATGAAAGTTATATTGAAGCATATCGCCATTCCGAATTATTTAAAGGGGTTTGGGATAAAACAAAAATACTTTTTGATGCTAAGCCAGAAGCTTGGAGTTTAAACACGTTATAAAATAATTAACACATTTTGTATTTTTTGTATATTTAAAAAAAATCTTGGCACTTTAATTGAAATTACCCATTAAACATTTAAAAATAAAACCTATGAAAAAAATTTACACAGTACTTGCAATTGCAGTATTATCTATTTCCTCATTTGCACAAAACTCATCTAATCTAATTATCTTTTCAGAAGATGGATTAAAATTTTACGTCATTCTTAATGGGATTAGACAAAATGAAGTGGCTATGACTAATGTTAAAATTTCGGGCTTAACACAACCTTATTATGGAGCCAAAATTGTATTTGAAGATCCAAAGCAACCTGTTCTCGAAAAAAAATATTTAAACGTAACAGATCCTGAGACAAAGGCATATTTAGAAGTTACTTACAAAATTAAGCGTAATAATAAATTAGTAAATGTATTGCGTTATTTTAGTCAAGTTCCAATAACTCAATCAGCTCCAGCCTCAGCAAGCGTGCCTGAAGTACATTATAATACGGAGCCTATGCCCGAAATTGGAACTACAGTTACTACTCAGCAAACTACAACCACAAACGGTTCAAATGGTTCAAATGGAAATGTAAATATTGGAGTAAATATGCCAGGAATAAACATGAATGTAAATGTTAACGATCCTAATATGGTTCAAGGATCAACTACTACAACCACTTCCTACACAACTACAACAACCACAACAACAAATGGCAATACAGCTGTACAACCAAAAGTTGTTGGTAAGCCAAACACCTCTAATAATACAACTACTGTAAATCAAGGTTGTGGAGGAGCACTGGCCATGTCTGAATCGAGCTTTAATTCTGCAA
>JAYVIS010000399.1:0-2188 GCA_043769975.1 Bacteroidota bacterium | reverse complement strand
CCTATATTTAAGAAAAAAATTATTCTACTCTTTTTAATGTAAATGAGATAACGGTTCCCTCACCTTTAACACTGGTTACATCAATAGTTTCGTTATGAGCTTCAATAATATGCTTCACAATCGCTAATCCTAATCCTGTTCCACCTTGTTCTCTACTACGGCCTTTATCAACTCTATAAAAACGCTCAAATAATCTTGGAACATGCTTTTTATCAATTCCAATGCCGTTATCTTTTACTTCAATTATGATTTGTTCATTAAATTGGCTGATACTAATTTGAGTTTTCCCATCCTTTTTACCATACTTAATACTATTTGTAATCAAATTTACAAGTACTTGACGAATTCGGAATTTGTCGGCCGATACAAATATTGATTTCTCAAACTTTTTAGGAAATTGTAATTTAATGTCTTGCCTAGAAGCCTGAAATTCCAGTTGTTCAACAACATCCTTTATTTGTTGCCCAATATCATATCGTTCTAATTCAAGCTCTAAAACTCCAACTTCTAATTGTGTAATTGTTTCTAAATCGTCAATAATATGAATCATGCGATCAATACTTTTATCGGCACGTTTTAAGTATTCAACATTAATAGTTGGATCATCAATACCACCATCAATTAAGGTTGACACATACCCTTGAATATTGAAAATGGGCGTTTTTAATTCGTGAGACACATTCCCTAAAAATTCTTTTCGGTAACTATCCATGTTTCTATTTTGCTCTAATTCTTTTTGTCTTTCTTGGGCTAATTTTTTCAGCTCACTTTCTAAACTAGCGATTGCATCAACTTCTTCTAAATCAAACGCAGTACTTGGAATTTCTTTTTGTAATTGGGCCTTCACTAATGAATTTAAGTTTTCGATTTTTTCGAAAATAACAGTATTGTAAATAAAATAGATGACTAAAAAGCTCACCAAAAAGGTGATAAAAAATAAAAGAAACGGAATTGATAAATCCAAATTCCCGTAAATCTCAAAAACAACGAACGACAACACAATCGTTTGAATTAGAGCTGAAATGCCACTCAAAACCAAAGTTAATGCTGATATTTTTAATTTTTTGAACAATTTTATTGGCTAAACAATTAAGTATAATAATACTCAAAAATAGCGTATTAATTGCTTTGTTCAAATTTTATTAATTCACGGTAAAAGAATTTTTCTTGAGTACTTTCAAACGGACGATAAATATAGTATGCATATCCATTATGAATTTTTAATTTATCGGCACTATGAAATTTCAAAGTGTATTTACCAAGTTCTTTACCAGTTACTTCACTAATGTGTTTGATATATTTATGCCCATTTTTATCATAAACAGCAAAAATACTATTTTCAATATCATCCTTTAACATCACGTTTTTCCATTCCTTCCAGTTTTTCGGATGATTGTAATTAATAGAAACTGAATCGAGCTTATGCATATTTTTGTCAAAATGATATAATAGATTTTTATAATGATCAAATACACAAACGGTATCTTTTACAATATACAATGGAGCAAATAGCGGTGTATAAAACATACTTTTTGTAAAACCACTCATCAAGGAGGCAATAATTCGCTTGTCAGTATTTAAATCATCGGCTATTCGTCGGGCTTGCAATTTTGCTTTTTGAGGCAAAGAATAATACTCAAAATTATAAGCATGCATCAACTCTTTATCTTCTATTGAAATTAGTTGTTTACGCAAACTGTCACTTTCATTAAAACTAAAATAATTAAATAACGGATATTCATCCCAATAATCCGTGTAAATAATTTTCCCATTCAAGGTATCAACAATAGGTTTTATAAGTGAATTAACGTCTTTTGGTTCTAATGGGATTAAAACAAATTTATCATGATACATATTGATGCGGTATATATAATTTTCACAAACCAAATTTGTATAGCCCATGTAATCATGATAAAATTCTTTTGCAATTCCTCCTTCTTTCGGGACTTTATAAGCCGTTAAAATATCGCCATTCACATTTGACAATTTCAATTCAGCATTATCCAATTTTTTAGAGGCCGTTAATAAAATAAATTTATCTTCAAAAAAATCAAAATCATAAATGCTAAATTTTGGTGAACCAACCAAAGTATCAGGTTTTAAAGAGCTAGTAATGGTAATTGAGTCGTATTGATATTCTGCTTGCGTTAAATTAACATTAACAAAAACAGAGTCTTGATTTTCTTTT
>JAYVIS010000398.1:0-2215 GCA_043769975.1 Bacteroidota bacterium | reverse complement strand
TTCGTTATTTTGGCTCCTAACTGAAACACTATAATTCCAATTTTTATTTATTTGCTCCAAACTAATCGACTCATAAAAAACGGTATCTGTTTTTACAATCACATAACTTACGCCCAAATAAACCGAATCATTTTTCTGTTTCCAAATTTCAGTAAAATCTGCATCAGAAGTCTTATTTTGCCAAGATCCTAAAAACCAATTCGCTTGTTCCATGGCAATAGAATCATCATTTTTAATCATCGTTTCTTTATTTGAATCAACTTGGTTGCCACAAGCAAATAACACTATAGTAGTTCCAGAAATCAATAAAGCCTTTACTAAGTTCATGTTTTTACTCTACTATTAATTTCACAAATTCACTTTTTGCTTCACCATATAAAACCAAATAATACAAACCTTTGGTTAAATTCTTTTCATTTTTATCAATTACAAAATCATGAATTCCCTTTGAATAAGGTTTAGCGGTAACGAGTTCTTTAATTAGTTTGCCAGACGAATCAACTAACTGAGCCGTCACTTTTTGTTTTTTAGTTAAGTTAAACACAATTTTAGTTTGGCTCGAAAACGGGTTTGGTTGAGGCGTAATAATTGAAATAGGAGATTTCTCACTATCATTAATTCCTGTTAAGGTTAAGACATCCAAATTAGCTGTAAAAACAGAAAGTGCTCCTCCGTCTAGTTGCATCCAAATTGGTCTCACTTTATTATTGTGTGCCGAAATGCCAATATAATCACCAAAAAACACACTGCTTGTTGGGGTAAAAGATGTTTGATTTATTTTATGATTTGTAAATGTATTTCCTCCATCTTTTGAAATACCAACATATACATCCGTTAAATTACTACCCGTATAATTTCTACGATCATAAAAAACAACATAGACATAACCAGTTGCTTGATCAACAGTCATGCTACTCATAAATTGATTTTTTCCTGGCACATCATTGTTTACTCTAATTGGGCTGCTCCACGTTGTTCCACCATCTGTTGATTTAATAATATAAACATCTACATCATTTATTCCATTGGTTTGGTCGCTATAGTTCACATATAAATTACCACGGTTTGGCCCTTGACTCAAATCACAATTTGTAAATGGTAAACCATTGCAACGCATTAAACCACCAACATCATAAACCCAACCTCCTACAATGTTTCCAATTAATTTTTCGGAAGGCATCCAAGTTAATCCATTATCTAATGATTTTTGAAATCTTAAACCTTGTAAACTAGCCCAAACCACATAAACTTCGCCACTTGGCCCAATTGCAGGAACTGCGCCTTCAACCGTTGTATCATTATCCATACAATTTCCACCCTGATGATTTATACGTAAAGGAGTACTCCAAGTTAAACCTGCATCAGTCGATTTAGAATACATCACATGCGAACTATCAGATGCTAACGAACTTTCATATTTGTCAAATTGTGTCCAGGTAATATGTATTGAATTATCAAACGGACTTACCACATACCAAGGTTTATCTTGCACCTTTGGTCCGTTTTTACCTGTGGCAGTGCATATTGGATAAGTTGCACCAGCATCCGTCGATTTTTGAATAACGATTCTATCAACCCATGTTCCGCCTGGCGTAATACTTGGATTTGGATTTGAAAGGTGCATATAAAAAGCTGAACCAAGTGTATCCCAAAACACAACTGGGTCGCCATAAACGCTAAATGCATTACAAGTTAATAGAGCAGTTTGCCAAGTTAAACCGCCATCACTACTTTTATATCGGTTATCAATATTAGCACCAGCAACAATTTGATTGGTGTTTTTTGGATTTATAGCAATAGTAACTTCTTCAGGATCGTTACTTGTACTAATCAATATATTTGGATATTGAGCTTTAACCGCTAAAACGGAAAGACATATTAAAATAAAAGTTAATTTAATTCTTTTCATTTTTATATTGAGTGAGATTGGTTAAATTTATATTGTATAAAATTAATAAATAATGCCACACCAAACAATCGAAGAATTTAAAACTTTACTTCATCAGGAAGATTACAGTCAGCTATCAAGAAAGCTATTGGATGTGAGTGTAGAAAATAATTTAGAATCAAATGTTGAGCAATTGATTTATAATTTTAGAAAAAGTTATTTAGATGCTGATTCAAAAGAAGTATTGAAACAAGATGCTGATATTATTTTAAATGCAATTACCAACTCCACTTTAGCTGAACCCGAAAATTATCCAACAACCAATTT
>JAYVIS010000397.1:0-2379 GCA_043769975.1 Bacteroidota bacterium | reverse complement strand
TCGCTATCAACCTTAGTTTGAACGTTGCTTGTTGTTTCGGGCGTGGTAACTTCTATTGGCAAATTAATAACTGAATTTGAAGATGGAATAGTAAAACTCGAAGAGTTAGTTACTGTAAATTCTTTTTGCTTTTTGCAAGAAGTAAAAGCGAATAAACTAACAGATAATACTGTGATTATGAGATTGTTTTTCATGTGTATATTTTATTTATTGACTTCAAAAATAGTTAAAACTAAGCACTTTAGGATATTTCACTTTAGGTATTTCTATAAATTCTCACTGAACTAAACCCTGCAGAAAGAATGTGGAAAACAATAAAAGTAAATTTTACGGGTCGTTTATTCCAAAACTTAGGACAATTATCAGGCTTTATTGAAACTCAAGTATTGATTTAAAGTGATAATCTGAATTAATAAATACTGGTATTGATATGCTGTCTTTTTTATTTAAAATTTTGCTTAAAAGCATTATTATTAGATGGAACAGTATTCAACTATTATTTTTGATAAAATTGATACAAGAATAAGTGGTGAGGTAGCGAATAAAATCAGATAGTAAAGATAAAACCACCTCAACTATTAACGCTCTCAACAAAGAGGAGCGTACAACCGAAATTACAAGAATGTCAAGAAATTATTAAGGGATTGGAAATTATTTTGCTTTTAATAATTCTATTTGCTTTTGTTGTTGTTCAGTTAACTTTTTAAGCTCTTCTATTTTTTCGGATAACTCTTGAACTGCCTTAACTAAAGGAACAACGAACTGAGAATAAGCAACACTATAGTTATCGTTTTTACTAGTTGGTGCATGCACGCCATCAAATACAAAGCCTAACTCTTGAGCGGCTTGTTCAACCTCTTGCGCAATAAAACCCGTATGAATGATGTTTTGTGAATCAGAAAAATCAATTGTTAGCCTTCTTTTTATTTTAGTACTGTCTGGTAAATCTTGTGTTAAAAACTCATCGAATTTCTTCGTGTCAAATTTATAAGTAACAGGGCGCAATTTTTCAATAAAATCTAAACCTCTCACATTTTCAGTAATACTATTTTTAAAGCGACGATCGCTTGGAAAAGAATATGCAACTTGACCTTCTATGACGGTAATGGCAGCATTACCAAAACGTATTTTATCATTACTGTTTGATACTGCATTACTGCCAAGCGCTGTAGAATTACTACTACCACCTGTTACATTTGCATTATAACCAATAGCTGTATTAAAATTCCCTGAACTACCCAATCCACTACCCATTGCATCAGCACCAAAAACTGAATTATTACTACCTACACTTGAATAAGACAAGGCCCTATTTCCAACAACAATATTATTATTTCCTACTATTGATGTTCCTAACACGGAACTACCAATGGCAATGTTATAAGAGCCTGTAGCAGCGCTGTAAAGTGCTAAAGATCCTATCGCAATATTATTTACTCCTGTTGTATTATTGTATAAAGCACCATAGCCGTATGCTGTATTTTGGTAGCCAGTTATATTTTGGGACATTGATGAATGTCCAAACGATAAATTCCCTTGTCCAGTAGTATTGTAATACAATGAATAATACCCTACAGCGTTGTTATAACTACCCGTAGTATTGTTATATAAAGAAGTATAACCAATTGCTGTATTCAAAATACCTGTGGTATTACTATATAGTGCTCCAAAACCCATTGCATTGTTTCCATAACCATCTGTATTGCTATATAATGCATTATGACCAAATGCTGCATTAGAATTTCCAATTCCATTATTTAACAAAGCATTAATTCCCACAGCAGTATTATTAGTTCCAGTAGAAACAGGATTGAGGGCGTTATTACCAAAAGAAGTATTCCCTAAACTTATTAAACCAGCTCTGATGTTATTTCTTTTAATTATAAAATCTACATTATCTACTGTCCCTAAAAAATTGGTGCCTGCTGTAGTGCCTGCATTACCAGTTAGCAACCAACCAGAACCTCCTGATACTATTGTAGTGCCAGTATTAAAACGAACCCATTGAATACCATCCCAGTAGTAATAACCTGGAGTAACTGCATTAGTGCCTGTACCTGCAGATGCTGTATTATATAACAATAATGAAGTTGCAGGCCCTGAAACTGGCGCACTTACATTTATTGCTTGCAAAGCAATGCGTGGAATTAAAATACCTAAACTTGGTGTTAACGACGCATCAACATCTAGCAATGCTGAAGGGTGTGGATTAGACCCTGACCCGTTAATTCCTAAATTTTGCGCAAAGAAAAAATTTATAAAACAAATAAAGATTAACGAGTAAAGTGTGTATGTTTTCATGTATATATTTTCATGATGTTACTACTATTATTTCTAATATTTTCAAAAAAGTATTTAAATAAATTGGCAGTCACAAAG
>JAYVIS010000396.1:0-5715 GCA_043769975.1 Bacteroidota bacterium | reverse complement strand
TTTCCAGGATTATTTTTTATTATCCAACAAATGCCCGGAATTATAACGCCAGCACTCATCCCAATTTGAGCGCCTTTCATTAATGCAACGGTATGAGCTGAATCGTCATTTGAAATTCTATTTATAATTTCAACAGCGTATGGCGTTTTTGAATATTTAAATGCGCCTGGAAATGGCTTTTGCATTATCATATTTTGCTCAGTCCAATCACTGGGCTTTATATCGCTTACAAATGTATAACCAGCTTTTAAAATTTCTTCTAATTGTATTTTATATTCCATGATTTAATTTTTCTTGTTGATACCATTGCAAATCACTCACGTCTTTTATTTTAGGTTGCATTATTAATAATTCTTTTGCTTTTGATTTACTTAAATGCTTTCTGTTAATTATCCAAGCTTTTGCACTTTCATTAAAAACAATATGGATAGGCAAATTAGTAATATTAAATAATTCCTTTTTTCTAAATGCTAAAGTTTGGTTTTCAAAAAACAAGTGGTTTGAGTAAGTTATAAAATATTCGTTGTTTGGCTTTTGCATACTGGTTTTATTGGTGTTTTAGAGGTTAGTAGTACTTAGCGAGTAGTTAGTATCCATTTGTATAATTTTTTCCAGCCGCACCGTACTAAAATAATTCAATTTGAACATTCGGGGTGTAACTAGCGTCATATCGTTTATTTTCTCCCTTAGGGTATATTTCTTTTTTATAAGGTAGCATTTCGTTTATTTTTCTAACCTCTTTTTTGTTTCCTAAAAACATAAAATACCTATGCTTTCTAGCTCGTTCAATCATAATTAAATTATCTCCAAACTTATCTTTAAGCCATTGCACCCTGTTTTCTTTACCTCTACTCATATCCATAATAGTACCATTGTGTAAATGTTCCATTCCTTTAACGTAATAATCTTTAAAAGGTATGCTTAAACCTGTATAAATCCAATTTGTAGCTTGGTAAATATACCCATGATGATTTTGTGAACTATCAGCATAACTAACTAACACTAACGGTTTAGGTAAAAAACTAAAGCTTTGCCCTACTAAAAAACTTAATACATTTTTTTCTAAACCTTCATTTATAACAAGCCTATTTAATTCAATTAACTTAAATTCATTATTCCATAAATTACGCAAAGTACTACTTACGGGCGTTCCATAAGTTACCAATCCTTGCAAAGTATTATTTATATCAAATAAACCAAATGCGTACTCTATTGGTGGTATTCTTTTAGCATAATGTTTATGTAATAACCAATCTTTACATTGGAAATTATCAATAGATTTAACTGTGTATTTTTGTTTTATACTCATATTCAATATTTTAAATTACTAAGCCACTCAAAAAATTATCCAAACAAATACTAACACAACCTAAAATCAAACCGCTATTATATAACCGCTTATTTGCGGTCAGCTTTTAGCTCGATAACGTTAGCGGTAATAAAACGCCCACGCTCCTGTGTGTACTAAGCATTGTTTATTTATATTCTAATATCAATTCCATAATATATGAAGTGATTAGTATTGCTATAATCCAAAACAAGATATTTTTAAATACTTTTTTCATTTGCTCTATTTTTATAAATTATACCACTATCTCTTAAATCAGATGCAACTTTTAAATTACTAACTAATAATTTTCCTAATTCGGTAAGTACATATTCACCTTCGTATCTCATTACCAATCCTTTTTCAATTAGTAATTTCGCATCGTTTGAACTTGATAAATTACCTGCAAACACAGGTTGATTATTAGCTATATTATCAAATTCTTGTCTTTCATTTGCTGATAATTTAATATCAGATAGTATTTTCATTTTTTCTACTAAGTTTTCCATTGTTTTATTTTAAATTATAAGTTTTACATTTCACATTGCTATTCTGTTTTACTACTGCTAACCGCACCTAATAAACAGCAAGCCGATTTATTAGCCGCAAACCGTTAGCGGCAAGCGTATGAAATTCCATTAGAAACATATCCTTTTTCATGCCCTATTGGTGGCACATACTTTAAAAATGGCTGCGCGATAAATTTTGTAGTTTCATGGCATACAAAACAATATTCTCTATACCATGCCATATGTTCAAATAGCCATCCAGCTGATGCGTAACCTTTGCACTTCTTACATTTGCCAATCTTAACCTTTGCATTATTTACCCATTGGCTATTTTCGTTTGTTAATTTTATCTTATCCATTTTTAATGTTTTACTTTTACGCCATCCGCTAACACAACCTTGTAGCCATAAAGAAACGGCTACAAGCTCCGTCCGTTAGTACCAATAGCCTTTTGTGTTTACTTTGAACGTAATAAATATTCGTTATAAATTTCTTCCATTGTATATTCTGTTTCGTTTTCGCTGTTAATATATAACGTATCACTATTTAAGGCTGTACAATTTTGTATTAACCATGTAGCGAAATCAATTGCTCGTTCTTTTGCTTTCATTATTTAATTGTTGATTTATAATCTTCAATAATTATATCTAAATTTTTTATACTCAGTTCAGTTGCTTTCCTTATTGCATTATTTATCACCGAAACTAAAACACCATTCAATTCAGCTACTTCAATACTACTTAAATCCTTTTTTTTAGCGATTTCAAGTATAATTCCATCAGCAGCATTCTTAAATTCGGTAGTTAAACTCTGATTATTCTGTGTAATTAACGGTTTTATTAACCCAAATGGTATAACTTCACCTTTTGCTCGCGAGTTTGAAAGCACCACTTTTTCTAAATCAGCTTGCTTTTTTTCAATATCAAGCTCTAATTTCTTACGGTCAAGCGCTGCAATACTTAAATTTTCATTATCATCTTCGTGTTCTTGTATATTTTTTACAATTTTTGCTTCATAAACAACTGGGTCAACACTTTTATTTTGAACTTTCGCTGTTGCTTTTATTATAAAAGCCGCATTTATTTGATTCTTGTCATCAATCAAATCGTTTTCGTTTAATACTACTTTTTTTCTTTTTAAATAAATAGCGAGTACATTTGTACCAATGCCACATTTATCAGAAAATTCTTTTTTACTAAATAGCGCCATTTTGTTTCATAATAAATTCGCACGTTTGAATTGTGTCTTTTGCAAAATTACCTTTCGCTAACATCCAACTAATAAAATCTAAATGATTTTTTGCTGGCTGCCCTTTGTGCTTTCCAAAATTTAAAATTATTTCGTTATTGTTATCGGTAGTAAATTTTCCTCCCAAGTCAACAATTTGTTTTTCGTAATTACTATAAAATGCAAGCTCATCAACTTCTTTTGGTAACTCGTATTTTTCAAGCTGTGCAATAAATACATCAATAGTTGCTAAAACATCAGCTTCAGCGCTATGATCTCCAGTATGTTCTTTATCATTGTAAAATTTTACTGCTCCAGTTAAAGTTCTTGGTTCGTTTATTTTAAAAATATTACCAACGTCAACCATTGAATGTTCTTTGTAATTCCATTCAACTCCAGCTCTTGAAATTTCAGCATGCAATAAAGGAATATCAAAAACGTTGCTATTAAAACCAGCAATTTCACAGCCGTTTAAAAAATTAACAATTCCTTTGGCGTGCTGTTTGAAAAATGGACAGTTTTCAAGCATTTCATTAGTAATTCCGTGAATTTTAATCACTTCTTCGCTCATTTTTAGCTCAGGGTTATAGCGATATGTCTTGATTTCACGCTGTAAATTAGGGTGCAATTTACACATTGACAATTCAATAATTTTGTCCTCCAGTACATTTAACCCAGTACTTTCAATATCTAAAAAGACAATTGGTTTTGTTAAATTTAATTTCATTTTTTCTTTATTTATTTATTTTGTTGCTAATTTAAAAGCCTTGTTTTTACTGGTATTTTAGCGATTTGTTGCAACAAATGTACGCTTTTTTTGTATTTGTTGCAACAATTAAGCAACAAGAGTTTAAAAAATCGATACATCTGTATTCAAGCGCCTTTGCATTTATAGCATTGGCGCACCTTACAGACCATAGTACCTAAATTTTTATACGTATAACGAACATACGCTTCGTTTAAGCTACTATCATATAATTTTGATACATACATACGCTAAACGTTTAAACGTTGCTCTAATGCGTTTATATACTGTTTAAATTCATCTACAGAACGAACAACTATGTACGCATACCCTAGCTCAGTAACACGCTGTTGGAATGCGACTTGCTTTGGCTGCTGGCTACCTGTGGGGGTCTTGACTTCCACGAACAGCGTGACGGAAGCGACAGCCTGAGCCGTGCGATGAATTACAATAAGGTCAGACACACCACTAAGCACACCGATACTAACTAAATGGTATTGATTTTGATTAGGCACATGGAATATAAGGCAACGTGGTATATCAGTTAGCTTACAATATGTATTATTATAGAACAAACAAATTTCTTGTTGGATTCGGTCTTCTTGTTTCTTTATATCAGTTACCATATTTTGCAATTATAATATTCGTTTGTTAATGTATAGCCACATATAGCCATTTGTTTAGTTATATAGTTGTCAGTATAAGTGCCTATTAAATTACATATATATTCATGTATTATTTGTTTACTTGTACCTTTATCACAATTGACTAATCCACCGTTAATGATATTAATTATTTGTTTATTTTGCGTTTGTTTTTCTTTTGTTAATTCTTTTAACAAATTAGAAGCTGTTAAATTTCCCATTTCAGTATAAGTTCAATATTAAAGCATTTTCTTTCTTTACCGTCAATGTACCTTATTGTGTTTATTTTGTACCCTAATTTAGCCATGTGAATTAACCCAATTTGTTTATTGTAATTTGCGCCATATTTTTTCTGCATAATTACATGAAAATCTAATTGTGATAAAACATTAGCACTTTCTTTAAACGTTTCTTTAATTATTGCGATTAGTTCAGGGTTTGTTCTTGTTTCGTTTACTGAAGTTTTAATTTTAGGCTGTACTTTAAATTTTGGTAATTTTTTATTTTTTTTCTGTTTAAATACATTTTGCCAGTATTTAATTTCTAAGTCAGGAAAAACTTCGACTGGAGCATATTTTTTTTCTGGAATTAAGTGTTTTAGTTCTGTTTTCATAGTAAAATAAGGTGTTTTAGCGTTAATAGCGCTGTAAGTGTATTAAAATATAGTGTTTTGAAGTGTGTAAATTCTACCTTTTACATTTTGCCTTGTAAGCCCCTATAAACGCTATGTAAAAGGTAGGCTGTAAAAAAGCGACCTAAAACTATTTGTACAAAAAAATAAATAAAAAAAATAAAAAATAAATATTCTTTAAACAAACTCTATAATTTTTAAGATTAACCTACTATACAGACATATAGCCTTTATTTATTGGTGTTTTGAGCTGTATAAGCTTTTTTGTGTATAAGGGTGAATTTTTTACAAAAAAAGTTAAATAATTGATTATTAGTTAGTTAAGTTTTTAAGCTTTACTTTATAGCAAAACCCTAAACCACGTTTTTGTACTGGTTTACCTAAAAAAACTTTTAATTCTCGCCCAAAATACTTCATACTCCATATTTTTTTGCCGCTTAATTCTTCAATGTGGTTTTTTAAAAAAGTTGCTGTTAAAAGTGAAATTTCTTCAATTTGTTTTGGTTGTTCCAAATATTTTAAAACTAAATCTTTCTCAAAATTTAATCCAAGTGGTTCTTCTTTTAATTCGGATAATTGTTTTTTAGCTGGCGCATCACGATTATCTATTAATTGTAAAAACTGCCCGACTG
>JAYVIS010000395.1:0-14115 GCA_043769975.1 Bacteroidota bacterium | reverse complement strand
GTTGAAACTCGCCATCCTTTTTTAGATGTTGATTTGGTGAATTTCGGTTATCAATTACCCGATGAATTTAAAATAAGAGATGGTTGGCAAAAATGGATTGTAAGAAAGAACATGACTACTGTTCCTGATGGTATCCGTTTTAGAAAAGATAAAAAGGGATATACCATCCCTCAAAAAAAGTTTAAAGAAACTTACAGAAAAGATTTGATGAAATACCAAAGTTATGTTTCGGATTTTGATTCGACTTTAACTGATAGTCCCTATTCTTTTAGATTATCGGCATTAGGTATATGGTTGCATCAAAATAAAATTGAAACAGTCTAAATAATAGTAATGGAAATAAAAAAACAGGTAATTGAATGTTCTCGTTGTTTACTCACCACAAACGATACTGAAGAAATAACATTTGATGAAAAGGGAGTTTGTAATTATTGTACTTATTATGATGCGATTCATGCTGAACATGTTATTAAGCCTCAAGATCGAGTAAAAAAATACACTGAATTAGTTAGTCACATTAAGCAATTATCTAAAGGCAAAAAGTATGACTGTGTCATTGGAGTCAGTGGAGGAGTTGATAGTACGTATGTTGCTTATTTTGTAAAAAAAGTACTCGGACTTAATCCTTTAGCTGTTCATTTAGATTATGGGTGGAATTCTGACATGGCCGTAACAAATATTAATAAGACCCTTCAATTATTAGAAATTGATTTGTACACACATGTTGTAAATTGGGAAGAAATAAAAGATCTTCAACTTTCTTTTTTGAAGGCTTCTGTTGTTGATATTGAATTAGTAAATGATTTTGCGATAGCAGCTACTGTATTTAATGTGGCTGCAAAACATGGCATCAAATATATATTGCATGGTGGAAATATTCAAACAGAAGGTGGGAAATTACCAACAGGATGGACTTGGTCAAAATATGATCAATTAAATGTTTTTGGAATACATAAGCAATTCGGCACAGTTAAACTAAAAACATATCCAAGATTGCCTTTTTGGAAAAAGTCGTATTTAACTCTTGTGTATAAGATGCAGTTTATTGGTATCTTAAATTATATCGAATATAATCGTGATGCCGTTAAAAAATTCATCATTGAAGAATTAGGTTGGGAAGATTATGGCGGTAAACATTTCGAGTCTGTTTTTACTCGTTTTTATCAAGGGTATATTTTACCGAAAAAATTTAATATTCGTAAACAAAAATTTCATTTATCAGTTTTAATTTGTTCAGGTCAATTAACCAAAGAACAAGCTCAAGAAGAATTGAAACTCGAATATTATTCGGACGAGCGTTGTAAAGAGGATATGGAATATGTATTAAAAAAGTTAGACATTTCTGAGGAAACATTTAACGGATACATGAACTTGCCAATTAAAAAGCATAGCGATTATCCAACTTACACAAAAAATCATTATAAACGCCAACAACAATTCTTTAATTTAATATCACCATTCGTAAAACTAACGAGAAAAATTCTGAAATAAATCATGACAAAAATTAAAGCCATACTTAATCATTTAATTAACGGGACGTTTTTTAAAAGGATTGCCGAAAATAAAAAACATCAGCTATTTAGAGAATACGATGCTTTTATGAAAAGTGATAAAGAATATATTGAAAAAAAACTTTCTGACTCTATTCATATTTTATTATTTAAAAAAGCGAATTTGAGTAGAGAACTTTATTGTTATGGATTTGAAGAAGCAGAAATGCAATTTCTTAAAAAGTACCTTAAAAAGGATGATATTGTTTTTGATATAGGTGCAAATGTTGGATTGTTTACCCTAATTTGTTCTGAGTATGTTGGAAATTCGGGAAGTGTTCATGCCTTTGAACCGTCGCCCCAAACATTCAATTGGTTAGACCAAAATGTAAAATCAAATAAACTGAAAAACGTAATTTTAAATCAATTAGCAGTTTCTGATAAAGATGGTACTATTAGTTTTCATCTTTCAGAAGAAGGTTTTGATGCATTTAATTCTATCGTCAAACCTTCAAAGGGATTAAACTATATTACACAAACTGTTAATTGTTTAACATTGGATTCTTATGTTGAAAAACATCAGTTGCAAGGTAAAATCCAAATTATTAAAATCGATGTGGAAGGTTTTGAAATTTCGTTATTAAGTGGCGCTTCAAAAACCTTATCTGCTGAAAATGCCCCTGATTTAGTAGTTGAGTTTACCGAATCAAATGCTGAAAATGCTGGCTTTACATGCGCACAATTATATGCTAAAATTGTAGGTTTTGGGTATGAATTGTTTCATTATAATGCCGAAACAAATTCGTTAGTTCCTGAACCGGAAGGCATGAGTTATGTGAAATATAAAAACTTAGTAGCTACAAAAAATCGAAAAAAAATAGTTGAGCGATTAGCATAAGAATGATTGTCTTTAATAAAAATTATATCATAAGTTCTTATTTTGAAGCTTCAATTGTTGATTCTTCAAAAAATATTGAATTGCTGCCTTTCGGCCATTCAAGACATTTTCCGCTTAAATTTGGTTTAGTAGACAAGCAAATATGTACTGGTGAATTAAATTTTTTTAATACGGTTTTTTACAAAAACTTTAAAGAGAACAATTTTGTTAATCCTGATAAATGTACCTTAGAACAAAATAAAGTAACTGATAAACTCATAGTTTTTAATTGTTTGGACAACTGTTTCGGGCATGCATTACTGAAATTATTTTATGCAGTTAATTATATTCAAAATCAGGATAAGTCATTTGATTTTTTATTAATCATTCCAAAAGCATTGAGTCATTTTAATAAAAAAAAGGCAGGTGTAAATTGTTTAATTATTGATTATTCATTTAGTCAGTTACAAGAATGTTTTATTTTAAATAATGAAATCGATAAAATAGCTGGTCAATATAATGAGGTGTTTATTGAGGCTGTTGAAACCTATGATTCATTTGATAAAGCTGTTTTAATAGATAATTTGAATTTGTTAAATAATGATTCATTGGTTAGTTCTGTAAAGGATAAAATTATTTTTTATTACCGTTCAGATTATTTTAGAATGTGGAATGGAAAAAGTCAACTGAAAAATTGCGTGGCTTTATTCTCTTTTCTGAAAAAATTTGTTGATAAACGTATTCAATTTTATGTTGTAGGAGATTTGGATAAACAGCAATTTCCTAGCTGGATAACCGATGAACGAATAGCCAAATTTAATAAGGACGTAGATTTTAAATACAATCAGTTATTTGAAACAAGTTTAATTTGCATTGGTTTAACGGGAAGCCACATGTTATTTCCTAGTTTGTTTTCTGAATGCACCGTGCATTTACATCCTGCTCATAAATATAAAAATATGACTGAAGATACAGTGGTTAAAAAAAACACAAATGAAATGTTTTCGGCTTACGAACATTTGTACTACTTCGGAAATTATAATTGTTCTGATTTAAAACCAGAGCAATTAGGTCGACTTATATTGTTTCACTATCAAGGATTAGTAGAGAAAAAATATAAATTATTTGTTCGGGAAAATGTGAGCCAAAAAGATTGGATTAATAAGAATTATTCTTTTTTAAATTTAGCTGAGATTAATGCATATCGTCAGCAGGTTAATGCCAAAGAAGCAAAGAAAAACAGATTGAAATATTATTTAGATAAATTTTTTGGATAGTGGGCGTTATTAGGTTTTTATTTGCATTAACGGTTTTATTGAGTCATGAAGTTGATTTATTTGGATTAACCCTAACTGGAAGTATAATTGCTGTGCAATGTTTTTATATCATTTCTGGGTTTTACATGGGGATTATATTAGAGGAAAAGTATAAGCTTTCTGATTATAAATTGTTTATTTCGAACCGTTTTTTGAGATTGCTTCCAACATATTGGATGGTTGTTTTATGTATGATCGTTACATCTATTGTTTGGTTTAATTTTTCTGAACAAAAGTCTAGTTTGTTTTTTGAAAAATTCAACAATCACTTTTCCGAATTAAGTTTTTCTTCGGTGTTAGTAGTTATTTTTTCTGATGTTTTTTTAATTTTTCAAGATGTATTTTTGTTTTTAGGATTAAGCAGCGATGGGCATTATGAATTTGTAAAAGATTTTAGAATTACAAATTTGTCTTTATCTATATTTTCACTTGTTCCACAAGCATGGACTATTGGAATGGAAATAATGTTTTATTTATTAGTGCCATTTTTGGTGAGATTAAAAAGTTATTTTTTAATTGGATTGGCAATTGCCGCATTCTTATTTAGATTATTCATGTATCATAAAGGATATGATTTCGATCCTTGGACTTATCGTTTTTTTCCTTTTGAATTTATGTTTTTTATTTTTGGATTATTAGCCTTTCGTTTTTATCTCTATCTACGAAATAAAGAAGTGTCAAGTTTGGTTCAAAATGTTACTTATGGCTTTATCCTTTCATTTATTTTATTATATCAGTTTATTCCATTAAATACCACATTTAAGTATGTTAGCTTTGTAATTCTGTTTGCATTTTCGTTACCTGTTATTTTTATAAAATTTAAATCAAACAAAATAGACAGATGGATTGGCGAATTTTCATATCCCATTTATATTTGCCATGTATTTATTATCATACTGGTAAATGTATTTTATTCAAAATATAATTTTGTTTCTCACCACTTTTTATCTTTAATAATTTTAATTTGTACGCTAATTTTTTCATATTTTCTGATTAAATTTATAAGTGAACCAATTGAAAAAATTAGATATAATAGAACTTTAAAATTAAATTCTAAATGACAAAAATAAAATTCGCCATAGTAGGTTGTGGTAGTATTGGTAAAAGACATATTGCTGTGCTTGATGCTGATGAAGAAGCAGAAATAGTTGCTATTTGTGATATCGATGGAAATAAATGTATGGAGCTATCCTCTTTATATAATGGGTTAAAATATTATACCTCTTATAGTGAAATGTTAGAAAACATCAACTGCGATGTTGTAAACGTTGTTACACCACATCAAATGCATGCAGACATGAGCATCGATGCTTTAAAAAAAGGTTTTAATGTTTTGGTTGAAAAGCCAATGGCATTAACTTCTGATGATTGTGATCGAATGAACAATGCCGCTATTGCATCTGGAAAAAAACTTTGGGTGGTTAAACAAAACAGATTTAATGTTCCAATTCGTTTAGCCAAAGAAGTGATTGATAATAACCGTTTAGGGAAAATATTTATTGTGAAATGTGATGTGTTATGGAATCGCTATCAAGGATATTATGATGATTCTCCTTGGCGTGGTGTAAAAGAATGCGAAGGTGGTTCTTTATACACACAAGCAAGTCATTTTATAGATTTATTAGTTTGGTGGTTTGGTGATATTATTAGCGCACAAACAAATATAGAAACACAAAATCATCAAATTGAAACGGAAGACACTGGTTTGTCTGTTGTTAAATTTTCAAATAATGCGCTTGGTTCAATTATTTGGACAACCTGTGTTTATAATAAAAATTATGAAGGTTCAATAACCATTATTGGAGAAAAAGGAACTATAAAAATTGGTGGTCAATATTTAAATAAAATAGAGTATTGGGATGTGGAAGGTTATCCATTACCAGAAGGAATTGATTTTTCAGACAAACCTAATGCATATGGTAAATACCAAGGCACTAGTTCAAATCACGACAAAGTAATTAATGCAATTATATCGCAATTAAAAGGACGTACTCACGAAACCGTTGATGGGTTTGAAGGAATTCGTTCTATTAAAGCAATCGAATTAATGTATAAAGATGCAAAATAAACCAACTCTATTTTTGTCAGCAATTAAAGATGTTGCATTTGGCACTAACGTTAAAATTGTTGAACCTGTAAATATTTATGGTTGCTCTATTGGCGATAATGTTTTTATTGGACCATTTGTTGAAATTCAAAAAGATGTAAAAATTGGTGAGCGTTGTAAAATTCAATCACATGCTTTTATTTGCGAATTAGTAACCATAGGAAATGATTGTTTTGTTGGTCATGGTGTTATGTTTGTAAATGATACCTTTTCAATTGGCGGACCAGCTCGTGGAAATAAAGCATTATGGAAATCAACACGAATTGGTAATCATGTTTCTATAGGTTCTAATGCTACTATATTGCCTATAGAAATATGTAATGATGTGGTCATTGGAGCAGGAGCAGTAGTAACAAAAAACATTACCGAACCAGGTATATACGCTGGTAACCCTGCAAAAAAAATGAGAAATATTTAGTCTGTTTTTATTAATAGATTAAAAAAAATATAAATTAATTTAAATGTTATTTAAAAATGAAAATTCCCTTTGTTGATTTAAAAATTCAATATCAAAATTTAAAATCAGAAATTGACGCAGCTATTGCTGATGTGATAAGTAAAACTGCTTTTGTTGGCGGAGGTAATAATGCGTTTTGCACAAAGTTTGAAAATGATTTTAAAAGTTTTTTAAACATGCAGCATGTTATTAGTTGTGCTAATGGAACTGATTCTCTTGAGATTTTATTAGAAGCCTTTAAGATTAAAGCTGGCGATGAAGTTATTGTTCCTGCTATATCATGGGTTTCTACATCTGAAGCCGTTGGTAGAATTGGGGCAAAACCTGTTTTTGTAGATGTTGATAAAGACACGCTTTTAATTAATACAAATTTAATTGAAGAAAAAATTACATCAAAAACAAAAGCAATTATTCCAGTTCATTTATACGGAAATGCAGTTAACATGACTCACGTTATGGAACTTGCTAAAAAACATAATTTGATAGTCATTGAAGATTGTGCCCAGTCTCATGGAAGCACACACAAAGGAAAATTGTCGGGTACTTTTGGTGATGCATCATCTTTTAGTTTTTATCCTGGTAAAAATTTAGGAGCTTATGGAGACGCCGGTTGTATAGCCACTAATAATTTAGAAATTGCAAATACCTGTAAAATGATTGCTAATCACGGGCAATTAGAAAAACATAACCATGTTATTGAAGGTAGAAACTCTCGAATGGATGGAATACATGCTGCCATTTTATCTGTAAAATTAAATTATTTAAATGATGGAAATTTAAAGAGACAAGCAAATGCTGATTATTATAAAAAGCATATTTCAAATGCGTCAATCACGCTACCTGTTGTAAATAAAGATGCGTCTCATGTGTATCATTTATTTGTAATTTCTTGTTCTAATAGAGATGCCTTAAAAAAATATTTAGAAAGTCAGAATATTGAAACTGCCATACATTATCCAAATGCGTTGCCATTTTTAAATGCCTATAAACAGTTTGGTTATACTCAAGCAGATTTTCCAGTTTCTTTCGAAGCAACACAACATATTTTATCAATACCAATGTTTCCTGAATTAACTCATCAACAAATGGATGTAGTTATAACAGCACTTAATAGTTTTAATGCCTAATAAAAAAACACTATTACTTTGTTGGGATTTTCCGCCAAACGATGGAATAGGTGGAAGACGTTGGGCAAAAATGGCAAAGTGGCTTTTGAAGTCTGGACATGAAATTCATGTTATTAAAAGTAAGTCAAAAGTTGGAAATCAAAATTCAGCTTGGTTGTCTGATGTAAAAAGTAATCAAATTCATATTTATGAAGTTGATACGTATTGGTCTGTTAAATGGTTAAACAGTAAAGGCAATACATTTTCTGATAAATTGAAACATAAATTTGCGACAATCTATCTTACTGTTTTTTCTAAGGGAACAATTTATGATAAAGCAATTGGGAAGGAAAGTGATGTATTGAAATTAGCTTCAAAAATTATTGAATTAAATAAAATAGAAAATGTAATTGTTACCGGCGCACCATTTAATTTAATTTATTACGCAGCTAAAATAAAATTAGTATTTCCAAAGCTTTTTGTTTTGGCTGATTACCGTGATCCTTGGCTTAAGGCAGTTAATTATGGGATGCAAAATTTGTCAGCAAAAAATAAATTAGCTGAACAAAATAAACAAAATTTGGTTTTTGAAACCATTGATGTTATTACAGCTCCAAACTCTTTTTTGTTAAACGAAATTAAAGCTACCTATACTGGCAGTAATTTAATTAAAGCAAATTTTGTTGAATTGCCACACGCTTATGATGAAGATGATTTTTTGATTAGTGACAAATTGAAAAATCAAAATTCTCATACTTTAAAAATTGTTTACGCTGGAAGTGTTTATTTAGGAGCGAATAGTTATTTAGAGGAATTTATAAATCAACTAAATACGTATAATAGTAAAAACGAACACTTAGTTGAATTAGAAATTTATACTGATGATTATAAATCATTACATCAATTTCAAAATACGGCTATATCTATAAAACCTTCTGTTGGTAAAGAGATTTTTAAAGTTATATCTGAAGCAGATTATGTTTTAATTTTATTAGCAGATCATAATAAAGATTTCAAAACAACTAAATTTTATGAATTCCTTCCTTTTCAAAAGCCCTATTTATATATCGGATCACTTGGCGAAGTGTCTAAAAATATTAGTGAGGATGAAATGGGCTTTGTTATAAAGGATGTGAAAAAGGATACCGTTTCTTTTATTGAATCTCATTTTGCATCGAAGCTGGTTTTTAATGGTTTGTCTAAATTTAGAAATCATACCTTTCAAAAAAGAGCTGAATTGATTAATGAACTTATAGAAAAAAAGTGAAACAAAAGGTTTCCATAATTATGCCTTCCTTTAATAAGGCAACGTATATTACAGAATCAGTAAATTCTGTTATCAATCAAACGTATACTAATTGGGAATTAATTATTGTTGATGATTGTTCAACTGATGAATCTCAAGAATTAATTAAATCGTTTGCTTCTAAATATGTTAACATAAAAGCATATTTTAATCCTGAAAATAAAGGGGCTAACTATTGTCGTAATTTCGGTATTGAAAATGCGAATGGAAGTTATATTGTTTTTTTAGATGCTGATGATCTTCTTGGTATTCATTGTTTAGAAGATAGAATGAATGTGATGAATGAAAATAATACCTTGGATTTTTGTGTCTTTACAATGGGAGTGTTTAATAAAAAAATTGGAGATTCAGATTCAGAGTGGAAACCAACTTCTAAAAATCCCTTAAATGATTTTCTTTCACATCAACTTCCTTGGGCAATTCCACAACCAATTTGGAAAAAAGATTTTCTTCGTTCGTTAGGTGGATTTAATGAAGATTTTAAACGGATGCAAGATGTTGAATTGCATACGCGCGCCTTATTAACTGAGAATGTTTTATTTAAACAAGTAACTGGTAAAGCTGATTGTTATTATCGAATTGACGAAAATCGAAAAGATTTAAATACCTTTCAGTTCATGAGTCGTTGGATTGATGCTGCTATTATGTATGTTCAGCGATTTCAATCTATTCCAAACGAACATAAAAAATATTTAATTGGAACTATTTATGAAACTTATATTCAGTTAATTTTTCAAATCAAAACTCGCAAAATTACTTCTGAAGAATTTACTCTTCTTGAAAAAAATATATTAAAACAAATAAATGTGATTAGTAAAAATCAGTATTTTTTGTTTTCGATAAGTAAGTTTTATAACCTTCGCATGCCTCGCATACCTGGCATTAATATAATACTTAAGAAATTAATTATTTTATTTTAAAAATAATTAAAGCCTGTTAAGTATTATATTAGTTAAAAGTAGGTCTTATTAATAAGATCTTTCGTTAATACCTTCCATATAATTTACAAATGCTTTATTCGACACCTTATTTCCGCCTGGAGTAGGGTAGTTCCCTGTGAAATACCAATCACCTAAATTTAACGGACAAGATTGATGCAAGCCTTCAATGGTTTGGTAAATAATTTGTAAGTCTGCTTTTAAATCTGCTGGTCTTAAAAGTTCAGCAATTTTATCCGAAATTTCTTCGTTTGTAAATGTTCTGTAAATGTCTTGTACAACATTTATTTGTTCTTCTTTTGGCTTAAGCAATTCTGCTTTAGCTTTTTCATACAAGGTATTTAAAATTGAATCTTTATTTGTTTCTTTTATTAAAGCAATAGCAGCATTAAATGCAATAAATTTACTCATAACTGCCATATCAATTCCATAGCAATCAGGGTAACGGATTTGTGGTGCCGATGAAATAATAATAATTTTTTTAGGATGTAAGCGATCCAATATTTTTAAGATGCTTTGTTTTAAAGTTGTTCCTCTAACAATACTATCATCTAATACAACTAAGGTGTCAACATTTTTATTGACTGTTTCGTAGGTAATATCGTAAACTAAATTTACCAATGTATCTCTGCTTTCATCTGCTGTAATAAAAGTGCGTTGTTTCGCATCTTTAATTATTATTTTATGAATGCGTGGATGTGCAGATAAAATTTTACTTAAAGTAGGTTCAGTGATGTTAGCACCTAATTTTAAAATTTCAGTAGCTTTTAATTTGTTTACATGGTCATCAATACCTTCTACTAAACCGCCAAACGCAACTTCTGCAGTATTTGGAATGTAGCTAAACACCGTATTTTCTAAATCATAATCAATGGCTTTTAAAACTTGTGGCACTAAGTATCTTCCTAATTGTTGACGCTCTTTGTAAATATCAGCATCGTTTCCTCTACTAAAATAAATACGTTCAAAAGAACATGCTTTTCTTTCAAGAGGAGTGATGATTTCTTGTTCAGTAATTTCACCATCTTTTTTTACAATAATCGCAAATCCTGGTTTCAATTCTTTTACATCTTCAATGGCTACATTAAAAACAGTTTGTATAACTGGTCTTTCACTTGCAACAACTAAAACTTCATCATCCTGGTAAACATAAGCAGGGCGAATTCCATTTGGATCACGTAATACAAAAGCATCGCCGTGTCCCATCATTCCTGCCATCACATAACCGCCATCCCAACGTTTACTACTTTCAATTAAAATATTTGCAACATCTATATTTTTTTGAATCTCTTTCGAAATTTCAAAATTGGTTAACCCTTTTTCTTTAAAAATTTTAAATAAACGATCATTTTCTTTATCCAAAAAGTGACCAATTTTTTCCATTACTGTAACTGTATCAGCTCTTTCTGTTGGATGCTGTCCTAATTCAATTAAATGTTCAAGTAATTCGTCAACATTAGTTAAATTAAAATTTCCGGCAACTAATAAATTTCTTGCCTTCCAGTTATTTTGTCTTCTAAAAGGATGACAACTTGTTACTGTGTTGCCTCCAAATGTTCCATATCTCAAATGACCTAAAATCAATTCTCCCATAAAGGGAATATTTTGTTTTTGCCATTCGATGTCATTATATTTTTCTGGATTTTTATCTTTTGCCTGAATATATAAATCATTGATTTGCGAAAAAATATCTTGTGTTGCTTTCGGTTCAACGCTCCGCAATCTGTCAATGTAAGTCGTTCCAGCTTCTGTATCCAATTTTACAGTCGCAACCCCAGCACCATCTTGGCCACGGTTTATCATTTTGTCCATTAACTGGTACATTTTATGTAACCCGTAACGACTACTGCCGTATTTTTGCTTATAAAAATCTAGGGGCTTTAATAATCTAATTAAAGCAACACCGCACTCATGTTGAATTTTATCACTCATAATTTCTAGATTTCAAAGGTACTAATCCTATTTTGATATCAGGCGATTAGTTTGGGAAATTTCACACTAGACTTTTCATTTTTTATGAAGAATAGTTTTAGGTTTTTATATATTTCATATTATGCGAATGATTGTGAAAAACTCGAATTATCCATATTTAATAGGACAATCTGTTTTTTGATAAAATTCTGATTTAATACCTAAAATGGTTTTTTTTAATGCTTTTTTTATAATATATTTAGAGTTATAAAAATTTAACACGATGTTTAAAAAAACACTAATTTCTTTGTCATTATTAATTTTTGCTAATGTGTCATTAGGTCAAATTAAAATTAATGAATATTCAGTTTCAAATGCAACAGTAGGCGTTGCAGGGCCAACATTTTTGGATAATCAGGGAAATACGCCCGATTGGATTGAGCTATATAACACCACAGCTAGTGGCTTTAATGTTGGAGGGTATTCTTTAACTGATGATCCGGCAAATATTTCAAAATATACATTGCCTTCAGGGACAATTATTCCACCAAATGGTTTTTTAAGAATTTGGTGCAGCGGTAAAGGAACTCCAGCGAATTCAGCAGGAAACATTCATACAAATTTTTCATTAGCTCAATGTAAGGGAGATTGGATCGTATTATTATTCGGGGCTTCTATTATTGACTCTTTGCAACTTCGCAAAACTCAAGCGACTCATTCTCGTGGTCGTTTTCCTGATGGTTCTGCAACTTGGAAAATTTTCACTGCTCCAACTCCAAACGCAACTAATTCAACTACTGGTTATGATTCTTACGCTCCAACACCTGTATTTAGTATGCCTGCAGGCTTTTACTCTGGCACTCAAATTATTAGTATAACTGCAACACCATCAACAAGTGTTTCTATTTATTACACAATAAATGGTGCTGAACCTACAACGGGTTCTACATTATATGCTGCTGCTGTGCCAATTACAGCTAATACTGTTTTGCGTGCTTACTGTGTTAGTAGTAGTACCCTTTCTATTTTGCCTAGTTTTATGGAAACTAATACTTATTTTATAAATGAAACAATCGATCCTCAATATGGTGTAGTCTCAATAAGTGGTGGTACTGCATTAAGTACTTTATTTGGAGGAACACAAAATAATCCAAGCACACATTTTGAATATTTTGAAAATAATTTGTTCGTAACAGAAACTTATGGTTTGTCTAATAAGCATGGTAATGATTCGTGGGCTTATCCTCAAAGAGGAATTGACTTTGAAACCAAAGATGATTATGGATATAATAATGCTTTGAAAGCTACATTTTTTACTGATTGGAAGCAAGGTTTAAGTACTAGAAAAGAATTTCCTCATGTGATATTAAAGGCAGGAGCATCTGATAATTACCCAGGCGATAAACCAGCGAAATCTTGTCACATGCGCGATGCATTTGTTCAAACATATGCATTTAGAAAAGGTCTTGAATTAGACGGAAGAAGAAACCGACATGTTTTAACGTTTGTAAATGGTCAGTATTGGGGTATTTATGAACTCCGCGAACCTTTTTCAGAAGATTACACAGATCATTATTATAAACAACCTGGCGATAGTATTGATAATTTAGCTTTTTGGGGAGGTTTGCAAATAAGAAATGGGAGCGATACTGGTTGGGTAAACTTATATAATTTTGTAATGGGAAACTCCATGACTAATGTTGCCAATTATAATTATGTAAATAGCAAATTAAGTTTTATGAGCATTATTGATTATATGATTTACAATTCATATGTCGTAAATACCGATTTTGTAAATTGGAATTCGGCTTGGTGGAGAGGTAGAGCATCTCAAGGGTCTAAGAAAAAATGGCGCTACTGGATGTGGGATATGGATAACGTTTATGATTTGGGTGAAAATTTTTCTGGCATACCTACAACTGGGATGACTGCGGATCCTTGTGCCTACGAAACTACTTTTGCAGGTGCCGGACCAAATCAAGGGCATCCTGATATGGTTAAGAAATTAATGACAAACCCTGGATTTAAATCATTATACATTAATAGATATGCTGATTTACTAAACACCGCATTTAAGTGTGATAGTATCATGGATCATTTCAATCATTTCAGAGGTATTCTAACACCAGAAATGCCTCGTCATGTTGCCAAGTGGGGTTCAGGGTCTAGTAATTTAGCTAATTGGAATAAAAATATGGATACGTTACAAAGTAAAATTCAACAGCGTTGTACCTATATTGAGCAAAAAATAAAAGATTGTTATAATGTAACTGGCCCGTATCAAATTACTGTTGATGTTGATCCTGTTGGAGCTGGTGAAGTAAAATTAAATACAATTTGGTTGCCAACTTATCTATGGAAAGGAAATTATTTTGGAGGTGTAACACTTACGTTCAAAGAGAATGTTTTAGATACAGCTAAATATGAGTTTGATTATTGGGAATTTGTAAATCATGTGCCATCTCCAAATACTAAAAATGATAGTGTTGCCATTAATTTAACGATGAGTGAAAATGTAATTGCTCATTTTATCGAAAAAAATTCTGATGTTATTTTCCCTTCTGGATTTACGCCTAATGGTGATGGAAAGAATGATTTATTAATGCC
>JAYVIS010000394.1:0-4229 GCA_043769975.1 Bacteroidota bacterium | reverse complement strand
GTTGGAATTTACGCATGGAAACAACAAGCCCAATTAATCCTAATAAATCAAAACCAGGCCGTTACGAAAGTGTTGACGATGGGTATTTAATTGCAGCAGGAAATTATGGAGTAGAGGTGTACCTTTTAGTGAATGGTGTTTCAGAATTAATTATTCCTAAAACAACGTTTAAAGTGAAAGGATTAAATAATCAAATTCCAAATGCCTTAGGTAATACGGAATTAGTTAGCTTCAGAAAAGAAGTAGCTGAATTAAGTAGACGAATCAGCGGTTCCGAAAAATTAATGCAAGAACATAAAGATCATTTAAATTTATTGAAAGTTGCCATTACAACGTATCCAAGCGCAGACATTAAATTATTGGAAGATGTTAGAAAAATGAAATTAGCATTTGCTGAATGTGAATTATTGTATTATGGTGATGGACTTAAAGCATCAAAAGAAGTAGAAACACCACCAAGTTTTACGGGTCGTTTAGGAAATGTGGCGTATCAATTATTTGAGAGCACAACAGGTGTTACGGTTTCACAAAAAGAAAATATTAAAATTGTGAAAGAGGAATACCAAGTGTTTAGAGTAAAATTGGATGCCTTAATTATTCAGGTAAAAGGCTTAGAACAAAAATTAGATGCTGCATCAATACCTTATACAAAAGGGAAAGATGAGAATTGGAAGAAAGATTAATTAGATAATTTCAATTTAAAATTTCACTTCAATTATTTTGATTTAAGTTATTTGGTAACGTTTATTTTAGATTTACGATTAATTCATTAGTTGTAACAATATGACATAAATCATATTTTATTGTAACGATTGTCATTATTATTCTATCCCATTACCTCGTAATTTGCTTAAAAATTAAATAGTGATGAAATCAGAATTAGAAAATCAATCAGGCTTAAATTACAAGCAGTTCTATAAAGAGTTAGGACATTTATTATATGTTGTAGCGTATAGTGATGGTGAAATTCGAAAAAAAGAAGTTGATGCCTTGCGTGAATTTGTATTAAAGGAATTAGCTCCCGATGAACATTCATCTGATTCTTCTGGCATGAATAAAGCGTTTTATACGCAGTTTGAGTTTGATGATATTGCAAAAAGTGAAATGCCTGTTGCTGAAGTTTATAGATCATTTGTAAAGTATTTAAATGATAATGCCTACCTTATTAATAGTCATTTAAAAATTTCGATCATCAAAGCAGTGGAAACAGTTGCTAATGCTTATAAAAAAACAAATAAAAAGGAACAAGAAATGATTGATAAAATCATGGAAGAAATCGAATTAATTTAAAAATAAATATGAAAAAAATACTAGTTACAACAGATTTTTCTACGAATTCCAAATCAGGTATTCGCTTTGCGATACAATATGCTTCTCAAACAAAATGTGATTTGACGTTTTATCATATTTTTGAAGGTGTAGAAAATAATAATTGGGATCCAAAATCTGGCAATAAAAATGCAAAATCAACGCACGATACTAATTTGGAAAAGCTTAATAAATTAGTATTGTCAGTTTATAACGAATGTAACATTCCGGTTAAAAAAATTAAATGCGTAAGCGAAACTGGTATTGATGTAAATAGCATGATTAGTAGTTATGCTAAGAAAAACGCCATGGATTATATTTGCATAGCAACAAGAGGAGGCGGAGTCATTAAAAAATTAATTGGAACAAATACGTCTTTATTAATTCAAAATTCACCAGTTCCTGTTTTTGTAATCCCAAAAGGGTATCGTGTAAAGCCAATTAATTCAATTTTATATTCATCGGATTTGGCAAACTTAAAAGAAGAACTTGCTGAAGTTAAAAAATTTGCAAAACCCTTGTCTGCAGAAATTAATATATACAATTACGACTATTTAGCAGATGTTGCAGAAATTAAAACGAAATTAGAAAAGATTGGATTAAAACATAAATCAGTAGGTGTGAATTTTCATTTCAAAAAAATGAAAATAGAAAATACGATTGCTACACATTTGCAAGCGGATGCTTCAAAAACAAAATCTTCTATTTTGGTATTATTTACTAAACAAAATAAGAATTGGTATGAGCGTTTATTTTTGCGACAAAACACAAAAGAAGTGACGTTTGATACTAAAACACCTTTGTTGATTTTAAGAAAAAAAAGTAGATAATTTTCAGAATTACATTCGTTATAGAATTTAATTCAAATACTACTAAAATCGCAATGTAAAATTAATGTTATTAATTATTCAGAATAAATAGTTTAGAATAAACAATTTTGTTAATAACATAAAGCATTCGTACATTTAACAAAACAAAAAATAATTTTATGAAAAAAGAAACTAAAGAAATGCTAAAAACTTTACTTAGCAATCAAGAGTTGATTATGAAAGCTTTAAAAATTGAAATTCCAGTGAAGAAGGTTGAAGTAAAGAAAGTTGTGGAAAAAAAAGCACCAGTTAAAAAAGCTGCACCTGTTAAAAAAGCTGCTCCAACTGTAAAAAGAAAGCCAATTAAAAAAGCTGCAAAATAAAAATGAGAAACACTTAATTTAAATTTAGTGTTTTTTTTTTAAAATTTCATTAAGGATGAGCATATTTATTTTTCTTAAGTATACTTTGGTTTTCTTAGTTTGAAAATTCCGATAATATTATGTAAATTGCATTTAAGTTTATATAATTTATGAGAAAATTTTCAAAATATTTAATAATAATTATTTTGTTTACCTTATCAATGGTAAATAGTATAATGGCAATTGATAAATACACTGTAGTAAAAGTATTGGGTAGTATTATCGTCAAAAAAACTGGAACACAACTAACTCAGGGCGATGTCATTCTTTCCAACGAGCCTATTGTGTTTAAATCAGCTGACGCTAAAGCCTCCGTTATAAGCTCTCAAAGTGGAAGATTTATATTGTCAGCCAATAATTCTGATAACAATTCCTCTAGTGTTAAATCTAGCCTTTTGCCTCCTATGAGCAATATAAGTACACGGGCGGGCTCCATTTTAAATTTGAATGATCTTAAAATTAATTTTACAGGGAATTATCTTGTGCTTAAGCAAATTGAATTCCCTATTACCAAAGCTGTTTTTCCAATGAATGACAGTTGTTTTTTTTATTTTACATATAAATACAACGAAGAAAGTATCAATAAAAAATTATCGCATCGTGGAGATACCTTACTAATCATTGAAAAAGAATTATTTATGGTAGACGGAAAGTCTATTCATCCTGCAGAATCCACATTAGTTAAATCATATTATTATATGAGTAAGAAACCAATTTATATAAATGAATTTAACATTATAACACCTAATAATGACCAAATAGTTAAGGAAGTAAAGATGATTTTAGATGGATCTAAGAACAAATCTTATAATGACATAATTGATGATGTTAGTTCTTATTTAAACGAATTTTATGGTAAAATCGAAAAAAATAATGTCCAATTATGGTTGAAAGACAATTTTAATCTTTCCAAATAATTTATTTGATTTATCGCCCCTAATCCTTGATAAATACCCTATTTTTTTGTTTATTTAAAATTCATTAATACCATTAAAATTGAAACGTAAAATTTCATTTATTTGTTATGCATTTCTGATTTTATTCCAATTATCAGCTCAGGTTGTCAATTTTCCTATTCAAAATTTTTCTCCAAAAGAATATGGAAAAAATTACAGCTCACAAAATCTTTGTGTCTTACAAGATAAATCAGACTTCATATACTTTGGTAATGGTAATGGAATTCTTCAATATGATGGGAAATCTTGGCAATTTATTCCTGTAAAAAAAGGAGCGTATGTTTCGTCAATGGCATTGGATTCTACAGGAACGATTTTTATTGGTTCACAAAACGAGTTTGGTTATTTAAAAACAGATTCTTACGGTAAACTTAAATACCATTCCTTATCATCTTCATTAAAGGATAACGATAAAGAATTTGGCGCTATTGTTAAAACTTATGCTACAAGTAATGAAGTGATATTTCAATGTCAGGAAAAACTTTTTATTTACAAAAAAGACAGTAGCATCAGTGTCATAAATCCAAGCTCATCGTTTCATACTTCTTTTATTGTTAATAATGAACTATATGTGAGAGAAAGAAAAAATGGACTGCTTAAGTTGGAATCCAATTTATTAAAACCCATAAATGGTGGTGAGATGTTTGCTGATATGGGCATATTTTCTATGCTTCCCTATAACCAAAAAGGAGAAATACTAATTGCTACCATGGAAATGGGTTTATGGAAATATG
>JAYVIS010000393.1:0-6917 GCA_043769975.1 Bacteroidota bacterium | reverse complement strand
CCTCATTTATCAGTGCCGCTAAAGGATTGTTATTAGATAAACAAGTTCATGTAAATACACACCATACATTAATTACAGATTTTGACAAGCATTTAGTTGAAACAGGATTGATTCATTTAAATTCAACATTTAAGGAATTAGTACTTCAAATTAATAAAAATGAACCGAGTAAAGAATTTGCTGAAGTATATTTTTCGCAGGCACAATCTTTTTTAAAACAAGTTATGACTTATAGAAATTCTCAATTAATAGAAACTATTTAATAAATTAAATAATGGAAACAATTAACCCAAAAATAACATTAGTAGGAGCCGGTCCTGGTGACACAGAACTAATTACTGTAAAAGGATTAAACGCTTTAAAAACAGCTGATGTTGTATTATATGATGCTTTAGTAAATAAAGATTTGCTAGCCTATGCACCAACTAAAGCATTAAAAATTTATGTAGGAAAACGTAATCATCAGCACGCTTACTCGCAGGAACAAATAAATACCTTAATAGTTGACATGGCTTATACTCATGGGCACGTTGTTCGGTTAAAAGGTGGCGACTCTTTTGTATTTGGCCGTGGACAAGAAGAACTAAATTATGCAAACGTATTTAATATAGAAACATCTGTCGTGCCAGGAATATCAAGTTCCATAAGTGTTCCCGCTTTAGCAGGCATTCCGGTAACCCATCGTGGAGTGAGTGAAAGTTTTTGGGTCATAACAGGGACCACAAAAGAAAATCAATTATCACAAGATGTTTTATTAGCTGCTAAAACGAACGCCACTGTGATTATATTAATGGGATTAGGAAAATTAAAAGAAATTGTAGAACTATTTTCTCAAGAAGGAAAGAAAGAAACAGCTATTGCTTTAATTCAAGATGGCTCATTACCTAGTCAGAAAGTTGCTTTAGGAACCATTGAAAGTATTATTAAAATTGCTGAAGAAAAAGAAATTAAAGCACCTGCAGTAATTGTAATTGGCGAAGTTGTGGAACAGCATACCAATTTTCAGAAAATATTAGTAAATTCAAAATATCAATTTAATTAGTGATTTATAGAATAGTCATATTTAATATCATGCAATTATTAGTTTTAAATAGCATTGCTCAAAATCAATCACCGATTATTGTAAAAGACAATATGGTATGGTTGGGATATTATAATAGTATTAATCTAAATCAAAAGTGGAGTATCAATTCAGATACACAGTTTAGGACTAAAAATGAAATTAAGGATTGTTCTCAAGCATTAATTCGAACAGGTGTTACCTATAAGTTAGGTGAACGATTAGAACTTAGTTTAGGGTTAGCACATTTTCGATATTTTATTGATAATCAATCTACGAGGGGTGAATGGAGACCGTGGCAAGAATTAAAATTGTCGAATAAATTAGGAATTATTAAATTAATACAACGATTAAGAATTGAACAACGATTTAATGAAACTGTTAGTAATAGTGAATCAGCAAATAATTTTCAATTTAACTATAGATTTAGATACCGATTTGATTTCCGTGTGCCAATAATAAAAGAAAAAGAAACTGGAAATAATTGGTATGCATTAATAGGAAATGAGTTTATGATTAATGCTGGAAATATAATTACAACTAATTATTTTGATCAAAACCGAGTTTATGCAGGCCTAAATTATGAAATTAATAAAAATATAAGTTTGCAATTTCAATACATGTATGTTTGGCAACAAGCCACAAATGGATTAACGTTAAATAGCAACAACGTTTTAAGATTTAATATTTATCACACGATATCAATATGAGTAAAGCAACTAAAAATAATTTATTCCCAGTTTTTTTGAAACTCGAAAACTTTCGTGTCCTTATTGTAGGTGGTGGTAAAGTTGGCTTGGAAAAAGTATCCGCTGTTTTATTAAACAGTCCAGCAACTCATTTAACCATTGTTTCAAAAGAAATTAGTGAAGAATTATTTCATTTTATTAGTGCCTATCCTCATGTTATTATTCATAAACGAGAATTTGCAAATGAAGATTTAAATGGGATTGAATTAGTAATTATTGCCATCAACGATAAAACAAAAAGTAGTGAAATTAAAGAAGAAGCAAAAAAAAGAGCCATTTTAGCAAATGTAGCAGATACTCCCGAGCAATGCGATTTTTATTTAGGTTCAATTGTACAAAAAGGAAATGTGAAAATTGCCATTTCTACAAATGGGAAATCACCTACTCTAGCCAAACGAATCAGAGAAACTTTTGAAGAATCATTTCCAAATGAAATTAATGAATCAATTGATCATTTAACAAAAGTGAGAACTCATTTAAAAGGAGATTTTACAGAAAAAGTTAAAAAATTAAATACCATTACATCTGTTTTAGCATCAAATCCAAAAAAAATTAATGAGACAGGTATTGGCAAAACACGCATTTGGACTTACAGTTTATCTATTCCCTTATTATTGATATTGGGGTATTTATTATGTCATTTTTTACCTCCAGATATTTTAGGAGGGTATGCTTACCAATTAACTGAAAGCATTGACTCTTCTATTTTCTTATATATTTTGGCAGGGTTTACAGCGCAAATGATTGATGGCGCCTTAGGTATGGCTTATGGAGTTACTGCCACTTCTTTTTTATTGTCGTTTGGTATTTCACCAGCTGCATCAAGTGCCAGCGTACATGCTTCTGAAGTTTTTACAAGTGGTGTCTCTGGATTAATGCATTTAAAATTTGGAAACGTTAATACCAAATTATTTAAAAGTTTACTCATACCAGGTGTCATCGGTGCAATTCTAGGTGCCTATATTTTATCATCGTTCGAACAATACAATGATATTATTAAACCTATCGTTTCGAGTTATACTTTAATTTTAGGTGTTATTATTATTTTTAAAGCATTGAAGAAAGACAACATTCGTCAAAAAATAAAACGAATATTTCCTTTAGCAATTATAGGTGGTTTTTTAGATTCTATTGGTGGTGGTGGCTGGGGACCCATTGTATCATCAACATTAATAGCGAGAGGAAAAAATCCAAGATATACAATTGGGTCAGTTAACCTTGCCGAATTTTTTATCACCCTTGCAAGCTCTTTAACATTTATCACACTCATTGGCTTAACACATTGGGCCATTATTTTAGGATTAATTATAGGTGGCGTTATTGCGGCACCAATTGCGGCATACATTGCAAATAAAATACCAACCAAATCAATTATGATTTTAGTAGGTATCGTAGTCATTATAACAAGTTTAAAACGATTATTTTTTTAATATGATAACAACAGAAATAGCCATTATAGGCGCAGGACCAGTAGCATTATTCGCCATTTTTGAAGCAGGACTTTTAAAAATGAGATGTCATTTAATTGATTATTTGCCTCAGGTTGGAGGACAACTTTCTGAAATTTATCCTAAAAAACCAATTTATGATATCCCTGGTTTTCCATCGGTATTAGCGCAAGAATTAGTAGATAATTTAGTGAAGCAAGCCGAACCATTTAATCCTGGCTATACGTTAGGAGAACGAATTGAATCGTTAGAAAAACTAGGAGACCGTGATTTTATATTAACCACAAATATGGGCACAAAAATAAATGCAGCTGTTGTGGTGATTGCTGGTGGATTAGGCTGTTTTGAACCACGCAAACCAGAAGTAGAAAATCTCATCCAATTTGAAAATGGAAAAGGCGTAAGTTATATGGTATTAGATCCTGAAACGTATAGAGATAAAAACATTGTTATTGCTGGTGGTGGCGATAGCGCTTTAGATTGGACGATTTTCTTAGCAGCAGTTTCTAAAAAGGTAACGCTCATTCATCGCAGTGAATCATTTAGAGGCGCACCTGATAGTGTCAATAAAGTGATGAAATTAGCTGAAGAAGGGAAAATAAATTTATTACTAAATTCTAATATCACAAAAGCTAACGGTAATACTGTTTTAACTTCGGTTGAAGTTTTGAATACTAAAACGAAGGAATTAGAAATTATTGAAACCGATAACTTAATTCCATTATTTGGTTTAAGTCCAAAGCTTGGGCCTATTGAAAATTTTGGATTAAATATAGATAAAAACGCCATTGAGGTAAATACAGATGATTATTCAACAAATATTGAGGGTGTTTATGCCATTGGTGATATTAATACTTATAAAAATAAATTAAAATTGATTTTATGTGGTTTTCATGAAGCTGCTTTAATGAGTCATAGTGCCTATAAATACATTAATCCAGGAATAAAATATACTATGAAATATACCACAGTAAATGGTATAAATGAATTTTAAAATTGGTTATCTTTGAACAAAAAATAATATGCGTATTAATTTAAAAAGAGTAGATAAAGATTTCAATTTTGAGGCGACTAATGATGACGGCAACACTATTTCAATTGATGGTGCTCCTGCCATTGGTGGACACAATAAAGGAATGCGTCCTATGCAATTGCTTTTAGCAGCTTTAGGTGGATGTGCCGCCATTGATATTATTTTAATTCTTAAAAAACAAAAACAAGTTATTGAGTTTTTTGATATTGAAGTTGATGGTGAAAGAGAAGCAACAACCAACGAAGGCGTTTCATTATTTAGAACAATAGAAGTTCATTTTATTTTGAAAGGAAACATTGAACAAAACAAAGCAGAACGAGCTGTTCAATTATCAATGGAAAAATATTGTTCAGTCACCAAAACATTAGAACCAACAGCAAAAATTACACACAGAGTAACAATAAACTAGTATATGGAAAATAAACAATTTGAAACGAAAGCCATCAGAGCACAATTAGAACGCACAGAATATAACGAACATTCAGTTCCACTATTTTTAACATCGAGCTTTGTATTTGATACGGCTGAAGATATGCGTGCTGCATTTAATGATGAATCTGATGATTTCATATACTCTCGTTATGTTAACCCAAATACAAATGAATTTATTAATAAAGTGTGCTTATTAGAAGGTGCTGAATCAGGATTGGCAACTGCCTCTGGTATGGCAGCCATATTCACAAGCTTTATGGCTCTTTTAAAATCAGGCGATCATGTGGTTTCATGTTCTTCGGTTTTTGGAGCAACGCATGCTATTTTTACAAAGTATTTTCCTAAATGGAATATTTCATATTCGTATTTCAATACAAATAACGTCAACGAAATTGAAAAATTAATTAAACCGGAAACAAAATTTATTTATTTAGAAACACCTACTAATCCTGCTATTGAATTAATAGATTTAGAATTAGTTGGTGCATTAGCAAAAAAACATAACATATTACTAATCGTAGATAATTGTTTTGCGACGCCGTATTTACAACAACCAATAAAGTTTGGTGCTGATTTAGTAATCCATTCAGCTACTAAATATATGGATGGACAAGGGCGGGTGCTTGGAGGAATTGTTGTTGGAAAAAAAGAATTAATAAATGATATTTATTTATTCGGACGTTTAACAGGACCATCCATGAGTCCGTTTAATGCTTGGGTATTAAGTAAGAGTTTAGAAACCTTAGCCTTACGAATGGACAGACATTGTGAAAATGCATTATATGTAGCTCAAAAATTAGAAGGAAATTCTCAATTAGAAAATGTGTCTTATCCATTTTTGCCTTCTCATCCAAATTATGCCATTGCAAAAAAACAAATGAAAGCTGGTGGTGGCATTATAACCATTACTGTTAAAGGGGGTTATGAGCCTGCCAAGAAATTTTTGGACAAATTACAAATGATTAAAATATCGCCAAACTTAGGGGATGCAAGAAGTATTCTAACTCATCCAGCTTCGAGTACACATTGTAAATTGAGTGAAACTGAAAGAGCTACTGTTGGTATATCAGATGGATTAATTCGTGTATCCATTGGTTTAGAAAACAAAGAAGATATTTTAACTGATTTATTACAAGCATTGAAATAAAATGCGTGAGGGATAGAAGTGAAAATCCTTTTGCCTGTCTCTTGCAAAAGATTGTAACACATAGCCCGACCCCGTTGCCCCATTTACGGGGTCACGCCCAAAATATTAAAAATGAAAAACATAAAAGAACTCATAAAAGGAAAATCACCTGAAGAAGCACTAGCTTTATTAGCTGAAGAATTTGCAGGGAAAATTGTTTTTTCAACAAGCTTAGGTTATGAAGATCAAGTGATTTCTCATTTTATATTTTCAACTAATTTACCGATTGATGTTTTTACGTTGGATACCGGACGTTTATTTAATGAAACCTATTCTGTTTTAAATAGCACATTAGAGCGTTACAAAACACCAATAAAAGTCATGTATCCTCAAACTGAAGCTTTAGAAAAATTAGTTTCTGAAAAAGGACCGATTAGTTTTTATGAAAGTATTGAGAATAGAAAAGAATGCTGTTTTATCAGAAAAGTGGAACCATTAAAACGTGCGCTTAAAGGTAAAGCCATTTGGATTACAGGCATCAGAGCCGATCAATCTGACAACCGAAATGAGATGTCAAATTTAGAATGGGATGAGGCTAATCAAATTGTAAAATTTCATCCCATCTTAAACTGGACCTTAGAAGAAGTAAAGGCTTACATTTTCAAACATAACATTCCTTATAATGCGTTGCACGATAAAGGATTTGTAAGCATTGGCTGCGCACCTTGTACAAGAGCCGTTGAGGAAGGTGAAGATTTTAGAGCAGGCAGATGGTGGTGGGAACAAAATGATAAAAAAGAATGCGGACTGCATAGTAAATAAGGGACAGAAGAGACGCATGATAAAAGGGACTAAGAGAATTAATAATATAGAACTTGTCACTTCAAGAGAAGTCGAGAAGATAAAAAAAAGGTAACGTCATGCTGAACTTGATTCAGCATATTAAGAGACCCTGAATCAAGTTCGGGGTGACTAAACAAAAAAAACAGATTATGGAAAATAAAGATTATTTAGATGAATTAGAAGCTGAAGCAATATATATTCTTCGGGAAGTGGCAGGGCAGTTTGA
>JAYVIS010000392.1:0-3452 GCA_043769975.1 Bacteroidota bacterium | reverse complement strand
CTCAATACCAATTTGACGGCGAATTAATCGGATACATAAAATTATATAAAAACAATATTCTAAAAATATCATCTCAATTTGCTTCAGTTTTTGGTAATTCATTATACAAAAACGAATTATATAGAATTGGCGGTTTAAGAACGCTTAGAGGGTTTGATGAAGAAAGTATTTACGCTTCAACTTATGTTATTCCAACGATAGAATACCGTTTCTTATTTGAAAAAAACTCGAACTTGTTTTTATTTGCTGAGGGCGCATGGTATGAAAACACCTCTTCAACTATTTACATAAACGACACTCCAATAAGCGTTGGGGCTGGAATAAACTTTGATACCAAAGCAGGAATTTTTAACTTGAGCTATGCCTTGGGTAAACAATTTAGTAATAGTTTTGATTTAAGAACAGGAAAAATACACGCTGGCTTAACTGCCTTATTTTAGATAAAAAACTATGAAATTCTAAAGTTTTTAGTTAAACTTGTATGTATTAAAGTGAAATTATTTAAGATAATAATCATATTTCTGTTTTTGGGTTTACACTATGTAAACGCACAGAAATTAAATTTGCAAAAAATTTCTGTAAAAGATGGTTTATCTCAATCAACTGTAAAACAAATTGAAAAGGATGACTATGGTAATTTATGGCTAGCCACAAATTATGGCCTATCAAAATATAACGGAAAAGCATTTGAAGTGTTTACCACAACAGATGGATTGCCTGCAAATGAAATTACAAATTTATTGTATTACAAGAATCTACTTTTTATTGGAACTAAAAAAGGCTTATGTGTATTTGATGGATACAAAATAAATTCTACGCCATTACTTCAAAAAATTAAAGGGAACGTTAAAAAAATCTTATCACACAATAATGTCATTCATGTTGTAACAACTAGAGGATATTATATATTAAATCATACCACTTCTGAATTTACACTTGATTCTGTTGCAATACCATCTATTTTAGTGCATAATCCTACAGATGCTGAATTTGATGAAGATGGAAATTTTTGGATTTCAACTTCTAAACATGGACTCTATTTTATTGAACTTACAATTTCTACTAAAATTCAAAAATTTAACTTAATACAAAATGCTAGTTCATCAACAACCATTAATAAAAAATTAACACGGATTGTTAATTTTAATTCTTCAAATTTATTAAGGGGTAATTCAATCATGAGCATCGAATTTGATGCTAATAAAAACTTATTGGTTAGTGATTGGGGAAATGGTATTGCCTTATTGAAATTTGATTTAAGCAATAGTGTATTTAACGCTGACTATCTTTCGTTTGACAGCTTATTAACTAATAAGATGCATTTATATAGATATCCTAATATACAAAAGGATAAAAGTAATGCCATTTATTTAGCAACTGACGGATCAGGATTTATTAAAATTCCTTTGGACCCCAACACAAATGAAAATAATTATAGTTCAAAAGAAATTAAAGTGATTGATAGTGAAAACGGATTTTTTGGAAACAATCCGCTTTGCTTTTTACAAGATGATTTTGAGAATTTATGGGTAGGTACATTAAATGATGGCTTAGTATTAATTTCAGAAAACAGTTCATTGAGCTTTAAACAAAAAGATGGTCTGGATGAAGAAAAAGTAATATCTGTTTGCAATGCATCAGATAGCTCAATTTGGCTAGGAACATATGGCGGCGGTGCATTTAAATTTAAAAATAAAAAATTTACTAGATGCTTTTGGGATCAGGGAATAAGTGAGTCAATTATTAAATCAATTGCAGAGGACAACTATGGAAATATTTGGCTGGGCACAATTGGTGGAGGAATTAGTATAGTTTCAAAAGAAAACACAAAAAATAAATTACAAGTTTCAAAGATTATTTCGGAGTTAAACGGATTACAATCTAATTTTGTAAATTACTTATACAAATCAAAAGATGGAGCATTTTGGGTTGGCTATCAAGCAGAAAATTCATTAGATAGAATTGTATTTAATAAAGATTTTACTTACACCATTACACATTTTCCAATAACAAATTTAAGCAACCTCACTGTATCATGTCTTATTGAAGATGATGAACAAAATATTTGGATAACCAGTAACGAAGGTGTTTGGCAACTGAATACACAAAACGGAAAAGTAAATGATGATTATAGTACTTATAAAAATGTTCAATGCGCATCTAAAGATTGGAATGGTAATATTTGGCTTGGAACATCAGATGTTGGTATCATCATTTTAAAAAACAAACTAAGATCAAGGTATTTCGAAAACAATTCCCTAACAGATTTTGAAAAAATTAATACAAAAAGCGGATTAAATAGTAATAACATCAACACCATTTTATTTTCAAAAGATAAAGTTTGGATTGTTACAAATAATGGAATTAACGATATTAAAATTGATACTTATACTAGTAAAATCGCCGAAATAAAATCATTAAGTGTTGGCCAGTCATTTGCTTCTTATGATAATAAACCAAATAGCGCTATCCTAGATTCTTATAATAATTTATATATCGGTTCAGTTGAAGGCCTTACAGTCTATAACAATTCATCGTCGAGCGAAATCAAAAAAATCAAAGTTCCTTTTGAAATTTACATCAACAAAATATTGATTGATAATAAAACCATTGATTGGACCGACAAAACTAATTTTACAACTGGTGAATATTCTGATTTTAAATTTTCTGAATATTTTAATTGGTATAAAATTCCAAAAAATTTAGAACTTGATTATACACATAACAGTATTCTATTAATTTTAAATACGAATTCCATTGCCGACCAAAAACAAATTAATTATGCCCATAAACTGATAGGATTTGACAAAAAATGGAATATCATATTCAATTCAAATGAAATTTCTTATAGAAATTTACCAGCTGGAGATTATATTTTAGTCTTTAAAGCCTCGTTGAGCAACGATTTCACAAAATCTAAAGAATATTCTTACCAGTTTACAATTAAGCCACCTTTTTGGCAATCCAAACTTTTTTACTTTTTTATAATAAGCATCATCATCGGTGTATTGTACTATTTAATATTTACGCGCGAAAAACGATTGAAGCGTGAAAAATTAAAATTAGAATTAATTGTTAAAGCGCGTACTGCCGATATAGAAAAAAAACGTGTTGAGATTGAATTACAAAACACTTTAATACAAGGCATTAATAAAGATTTAACAGATAGCATCGTTTACGCACAACGCATCCAACAAACTATTTTACCCGACATAAATATTTTGAATCAATACTTTAATTCAAGTTTTGTTTTTTATAAACCAAGAAACATTGTAAGTGGAGATTATTATTGGATAAAAGAAATTGATGGTTTAATTTACGTGGCTGTTGTTGATTGTACCGGACATGGTGTGCCAGGAGCATTTATGTCGCTCATAACAAGTAATATTTTAAATGAAGCAGTTGAGTCTGGAATTTCATCTTACAATCCAGTAAAAATGATTGAATATTTA
>JAYVIS010000391.1:0-2578 GCA_043769975.1 Bacteroidota bacterium | reverse complement strand
TTTTATTAAAATCCACTTCGCTTTTCGAATCTCTAAAATCAAAACGATTTAATATTTCTTTTTTAGCCACATTAATGGCGTTATCTAGTAGTTGCGAATCGGCTTTACTTGTAATATCGAATGATGGCATGACTTTGATGTTTTGTTATAACTTTAATTAATTCAAGTTGCTAGTTAGTAATTTTATTTAATTGTAGGGCAAAGACGAAAAGAATTAACTTTATTAAAAAGCCATTTAAAGTTACGGCGTGTATAGTTCTTGGAAACAATTTTTTAATGTCACTTATAGTAGTTTCAACTCGTTTTCTCATTTTTAGTTTTTCTTGTGTTTGTTCTTTTTTATCAGGTCTTTTACTATTTGATTTACGTTGTACTTTTAAATTTATTAGTTCATTAGCAAACAAATCATCTTCAATTTTATAATTCGTATAAGCGCTGTCAGCATACACACTAGCTTCTGGAGGCAAACCACTTACTATTTTCTCTAATGATTTTACATCTGCCTGATTGCCTGGAGTAAAACAAAAAGCTACTGGGATTCCTCCTCCAGTAGTTAATAATTGAACTTTTACACCATAAAAATAGCGATGCATACTTGCTGTATAACCTCTCCATTTTTTGCCTTTTACAAGCTTACTGTTCATAATCCTAATATTATCACATACTGCAACAGGAAATGAATCTAAAATATAATGAAGTTCGCAAGTAGCTGTTTTTAAATACAATCCTACTTGATTAAATAAATCATATAACAATCGTCCTATTTTATGAAGTCTTCGACTAAATCTACTTTTGTCTAACATCTTTGGAATGTAACCATGGCTTTTCATAAAGTGAATCGCATGATTTTGATTACCGCCAAAGTAAAGAGCTGAAACAACTGCCGTTAATGCTATTTCACTATCACTTACGCTGCGCCTAACATCTTCTTTATGTTTGATTCCGATAAATAAATCATCGATTAAACAAAAAATTCCTGTAATTTTATCTGGGTTTAACATTGGTTTTGTTTATTGGTTCGCAAAACAAATTTACTTAACCTTTGCTTTAACCCATATTTTCAAAGAACTTAACTAGCAACTTGAATTAATTATAAAGTAATTGAGGCGTGAAATTAAACATAAAAACAATTCTGTGTTGCTCTAATGTCTGTGTTTTTATTACACTTTGGAAAACAGCGCTTTAATTTTTAATGCTACACGTTTTGATGCTTTGTAACTAGGTAATTCTATTTTATAATAAGTAACATAACACAATGGAATAAGCACGGTGCAAACTCCAAAAATAACGCTCCAATATTGGTATAACGAATAGGTTGCAGCTATTTCAAAACCAATGAGCACTCTAAATGCAATAAAAAATAACATGGTGTGCAGTAAATATACACTATACGAAATTTGCCCAAAATGCTTTGATGCTTTTGTAACTAACAAACCAAAAATGCTGTTACCATTAGCTATTAAAATAAAAGCAATGGTTGTTAAAACCCAAGGAATGTAAGACTCTTCGGCATTATGATAAAACACAACCGTGCAAACCAAACAAAGCAAAACCATTATAGAGCCAAGCCAATGAGTTGCAAGTTGGTTTAGTTTATTAATTTTTAAGCCTACTGCAGCTAATAAGCCACTAGCAAAAGATAAAAAGTGATGAGATTTAATATCGCCCGAAATAAAAATAAAGTAAAATACTATCATACTTATTAATACAAAAAAGATGTTAGGTCGCTTTTTCAAAAACACAAAACCTATTACGGGTAACGAAAAATAAAACAACCATTCGTATCTTATCGACCATAAAACACTAATAATATCGCCTGTTTTATTATAACCATTGATATCAGGCGTATTAATAACGCCAAACAATAACCAATTGGATATTTGCAAAAATAAATCACCGAATTTATCCAACCTATGAAAGCCCGACATCATATAAACCAAAAACAACATCACTGCAAAAGCGCATAAAAACAAAGGGTATAATCGCAAAAAACGAGATACCATATAATACAGCCAATCCATGCCTTTTTCTCTGGCTTCTATCAGTTTATTAAAAAATAAAAAGCCTGTTATCATAAAAAATAACGACACGCTCGTTTGCCCAAAATGACTGTATAAATGCTGTTGTGGTAAGCTCCAACCATCGCTTGGTAAATAGTAATAATAAATGCAAGCGTGGTGTAGCACAACAAAAAAAGCCAAATAACCTCTTAATCCATCAATGCTTTCAAACCTTACAGGTTGAGTTTTTATTTTAAACAATTTGGCAATGCCATAAGAATAAAGCAATGCAAATGCAGTTAGAAATAGAGCGATGAAGATGTTGGGTTCGTTCACTTAAAGAATTCTTTAGTATAAATTACTATTTTAAAGAATTTATACCTGGTGGAATGCGATCATTTCTTTTCTGCCCTAAACTTACTTTTTTGTCGTAATGATTTGAACCTTTGTTTAGTGTGGTGCTATCTTCAATTAAAAACGCATAAATAAAAGGAATTAACCAAATTAAAATAACAGTAAATATTTTTCTTTTTTGAGAAAAATAAATATCGTTTTTATAAAAACTTATTGAATGCACA
>JAYVIS010000390.1:0-5680 GCA_043769975.1 Bacteroidota bacterium | reverse complement strand
AAAAAAATGAAAATGAAAAAATCAATTAGAACATTAGCAGTATCTGCATTTATTGCAGGATCAGTCTTAATAAGTTGCAATGCTCCATCAGAAAAAATGGATGATGCAAAAGAAAATGTTACAGAAGCAAAGAAGGATCTAGACAAAGCTAATGAAGCGTATCAAGTAGAAATTGAAAATTACAGAAAAGAAACTGCGCAAAAGATAACAGATAATGATAAAATTATCGCTGATTTTAAAACGAAAATTGAACATGAAAAAAAAGATGTTAAGGCGGAGTATGAAAAGAAAATAAATGAATTAGAGAAAAAAAATAACGAGTTAAAAAAGAAGTTGGATGATTATAAAGCTGAAGGGAAAGAAAATTGGGAAAAATTTAAATTGGAATTTAGTCATGATATGGATGAGTTAGGGCAATCGTTTAAAGATTTGACGGTGAAAAATGTGAAGTAATAATCATTAATTAAAAATTCCAAGAATAAATTGGCAATTATTCGAATGATTCATTGAAAAACAAAGAAAGAATCTAACATAAAAATTAACTAAAATAATAAAAACATGGAAACAAAATTAAACATTAAAGGAAATTGGGATGAGTTAAAAGGTAAACTCAAACAAAAATATGCAAAACTAACTGATGATGATTTGCTCTTTATAGAAGGAAAAGAAAATGAATTATTAGGAAGGCTTGAAAAAAAACTCGGGCAAACTAAGGAAGATATACGTAATGCGATTGAAAAATTATAATTAAAATATCCCTTCTAAGTAATAAAATTAACACTTTAAATATATACAATGATAAATCCGGATAAAAATAGCAAGATTGAGGAAATAATAAAACCTACAGACAGGACTGACAAAACAAATCCCGATAAGGATGCTGACAAAACAGGAACTGATACAGATGCTGATAAAACCGAGAACAAAAGCTCTGAAAAAGGTGAGAATAAAAATAGATTCGATAAGCCAAAAAGAGAAACCGACCCGGACAGAACAGGTATAGATATTAATCCTGATAAAACTAAAAAGGAAAATTAATTAATCAAAAGTCCAGTGAAAACTGATAAATCAAAATAAATTAACCTCAAAAAACAAAATCATGGGAAATCTACTTTATATTATAGCTGTAATTTTAATTATAGGATGGGCAATTGGCTTCATAGGATACAATGCTGGTGGTTTAATACATATTCTATTAGTAATAGCACTGATTTCAGTTATACTTAGAGTCATTCAGGGAAATACTAAATCCTAAATAGGATTTTTAAGCAAAGGGGAACAATTAATCAAATTATTAAGTGGCTACAATTTCATTCTAAGATAGTAGCCACTTAATAATACAATCTAAGTTTTTTTGTAAACTTTTCTTCGAGCAGACAATTTTTACTATCTCCTATCAGGGAATCTTAAACATGCTAAAACCTAGCATGAGCATTCGTATTCTTACGGGTTTTGCTAATTTTCTATTTGGCAGGAGTTAAGATACTGGAAAACTCTTGATAATGACTTTTTATCAGGGGTTATTTGGTAATAAAGTTGAATAGAGATTTATTTTTCTTTTTATTAATCTTAATAGGTGATTGATTCACACTTTAATGCATTTCGAAAACGAATACTAATATCCAGATTAAGCTTATAAAATACTCAAATTATTTAAAGAGATTTTTCTTCCATTAATGCATGAACAATTTTTTCAAATTTTTCTTTAATAACAGGCTTAATTATATAATCTGAAACTTCACTTATTTGATTTATTCTTTCAATATCAGATTTTGAAATAGATGATGAAACTACATAAATTGTTATTTTTTTACCCAGTTTCGGTTCCAACATAATATACTTTTTTAAAAACTCAAAGCCATCCATTATTGGCATTTGCAAATCAAGTAAAATAATTTCAGGAAGTAAATCTGGGGTCTTTGAATTAGCTTTGAGAAAATTAATAGCTTCCTCTCCATTTGAAAAAGTTTTAATTCGATTTACAAGATGTGTACTTTCGATTACCTTACTTGCGATAAATTTTTCAATTTCATCATCATCAATAAGAGCTACTAAATTTATTGGCCTCATTTGCTTAAATTTTAGAATTATTAATATTCATTATTAATTACAAATCTAATTTCCTAATGACTGTAAAGTGTTACACTATATTTATAATATGTTGCATAATTCATACATCATGAGGAGGCCTAAACAAAATAAAAGTGAATTATACTAAAAAAATTTATCATTTACAGGCTAAGCCTCATTCAATAAATAGCTAAATAATTGACATGATGAGATAATAGGTCCATCTTAAAAAAATAGTAAAAAATAAACCAGCATTATGAATGTTACAAAATAAAAAAGAGGAGAAACTGCTTGGAAAAATTGTTCTTAAAACCCTTATAACAACATTGACTTATTTAGATATGTGCTGTCAGGATAAAATATAAAAAGGCATGAACCGCCTTTTATATAACCAAAAATTGGCTTACAAAGTTCTTGTGGAATAGCAGGACATCCTTGGCTACGGCCTAACCTACCGTTTAGTTTTATATATGATTCACGAACATAGCGCGCGCCATGCATGATAATTCCACGCTGCTCGGCGTTATCATTAATTCCACTTTCAATTCCCTTCAATTTCATTGATAAACCATTCTTACCTTGGTAAGTGTTTTCTGTTATATAAAATCCAAGACTTGATTGAAATGAATTTAGTTTGTTTGAAAAGGAATGAGCAAACTCATCACCTGAGTTACGGCCATGAGCAACAAAGGTATTAAATAATATTTTTTTCTTCGCCACATCAATTACATAAAGCCGTTTTGAATTTGAAGATTGTGAAAAATCAGCTATGGAAAGTAAATTAGAATTTTCTAAATGTTGTTTTTTATATATTGTATTCCACCCTATTAATGCTTTCTCAAAAACATCTTGCTTTAAACCTAGCTGAGAAAGTTTCAATTCATCATACAAACTGGTTTCTTTAACAAGAAACGTTTTCTGATTGTTTTCGAATTTAGAAAAGCTAGTGGTTGTTCCTAGAAACAATATAATTAGCAGAGAAAACTTACTGAGTCTATTAAACGTACTACTCATGGCTATTTTTTTTGATTTAAGTAATAAAATATTCTTATTCTTAAATATGGTGCAACTCTAAAGTACAATAAAAAAAACCGAAATGCAACTAATTTGCAAATAATAACATATTCATTTTGGAATCATGATGATAAACATCGCTTCTGAAATTAAGTTTTTCATCATTATCTACCCACGCTGTAAAATAAGCGATAAAAACTGGAACCTTATTTTTTAGCTTTACAAAGGTTTGTTTACCGCCATGCATTAACGCATTAATTTTTTCATCTGTGTAAATTGAATCTTCCCTCAATAAAAATTTAACAAGTTTAACTGGGTTTTCAATTCGAATACATCCATGGCTAAACATGCGTGTTGATTCACCAAATAAAGATTTTGAAGGTGTATCGTGCATATAAATATCATAGGAGTTTGGAAATAAAAATTTTACCAATCCCAGTGCATTATCGATTCCAGGTTTTTGGCGAATCATATAAGGAAAACTACTTGTGTAATTCTTCCAGTTGGCAGAAGGAATTGAAACCCTATGCCCAGCTGCATTAACAACCTCCATATTGTGGCTCGCTAAATAATTTGGATTTTTTTTAATTTCTGGAAGCGTTTCTTTAATCATAATATTTCTTGGAATATTCCAATATGGACTAAAAACGATCTCTTCAATATTGTCGTTAAAGATCACGGTGTTATTTGTGACTTTAGATTTACCAACCACCACGTTACAGCTCCATTCAAGTTTGTCATTATTATAAACGTATAATTTAAAATCAGGAATATTTACAATAAGATAATCGCCTTTTTGCTCAATAGGCACCCATTTACAACGCTCCATATTAATCAGTATCTGCTCAATTAGCTGATGGATTGGAACACTCATAGCAAGCAATGTTTTTCCTGAAATAATGCCATCCTCTTTTAAGCCATTTCGTTTTTGAAATTTTTTTACAGCATCCTCCAGATTGTCATCAAATAAATCTGACTGATTGTTTTCTTTTAAATCTTCCAACATAAAAAGTTGTTTTTTCACCAAAGTAATTACTGAAGACGAATCTCCTTTTTTTAATATTTTTACTTTATTAGTCCAATTAACCCATCCGCCTTTATTTTCAATGTCATTATATTTGATAAGATATTTTTTGAGAAATCTATATTGACTATAAACAGGTTCAAAAGAAAAAATAAAGTAAGCCTCATTTTTCAAAATTGTATCAAGAAGATTCTCATAATTCAGTTTTTTTCTATCCATCAACCAACCAACTTTTTTTGTTTCTTCTTTGCTAACACTTCCCCAATTTTTCTTTGCATAATCAAAAAAGTTTATCGTTAATAGTAATTCCAACTGAATCTTTAGGCTGTCTTTGTTTCTTGAATTATAATTATCATCTAAAACTAAATTATAAAGTGTTTGTATTTTGTCATGATATAAATAAAAATTGGTTTTTTCATTCTTCTGGTTAAGGAGATTTAAAACATTTTCTGCATACTCATTAATTCCTGAATTATCCATCCAGGCGCACTCATAATTTCTTTTTGAATAAAACAATTCAAGATTTTTACTATAAGTTTTAGCTAACGAATAGTGCTTCAAAAAATTTACAATTTGAATCGAATCAAGATAAATCAAATTAGTATCCTTTTTTACTAGTTCTTTGTTCGTGTTAATGTATTTATCATCACTGCCATCTTGCTTAGCGTAGTTTTGACTAAATAGCAACATCATCAAAATAAAAACAACAGCAAATAATTTGATTAATACAAATGAATTAAATTTTTTTTTATTACTATTTTTTTGAAACATAAATGTGAATAACTGACACAGTGGTTTTTTATATGCAGTTTACAAAACTTGCTTCATTACTATTAATTTTAATATGAAATATGTAACCTTCCTTTCAACCATTAGATATTTTTTAGGCATTTAAAAACCACTGATTTTAATCAAACTAATCCCTCTTTGTATATTTGAGACAATCATTAAATATTATATTCTAAATGTACCTAATAATAAAGTCAATTAAAATGATTTCTATCATAAGAGTATCATGTTTCAATAAGTATATATAATAAAATTTTTATTTTCAGAATTTAGCGCTGATATTTTTCACAGGTTTTAATTCGATTTAGAAAATTTAAACATTAACGTTAACTAAAATATTATTGCACGTTGTTACCCTTAAATGTATTGCGCATTTAAATATGTTAATTTTATAACCCTTATTATTTTTTATCTTCAATATTTTTTATTAAACTTACTTTGAATTCAGACTACATCAATAAGAAAATGGAAGAAAAAGAAGAAGGTATTGTAGAAGCACTTTTTCAGTTTGCAACTGAAGGCATTTTGGTATCAAATAATAAAGGCGAGATTATTAAGATGAACCCAAGCGCCGAAAAAATGTTTGGCTATGCGAAAAACGAATTGATTGGACAAAAAATAGAAGCGCTAATTCCACAACGTCTCTCAAAAACTCATATTTCGCAACGTGAGGGATTTAATAAAGAACCACATCCAAGAAATATGGGTTCGGGAATGAATTTATTTGCAAAGAGAAAAGACGATTCCGAATTTCCAGTTGAAATCAGTTTGAGTCCTTTCAAG
>JAYVIS010000389.1:0-4453 GCA_043769975.1 Bacteroidota bacterium | reverse complement strand
ATGATTTTGTGCAGCAATAGCTGTCAAATGAATATGCGATGACCTGTGTGGGAGGATTCATTTTAGCAGCGGTCCGCAGGAATTGCCTTTCACAAAATCATAAGGTTTTGAATACTTTTGCCTTCAAAAGTATTGGAAGAATATTTTGGGCGTTACCCTGCGGGTCAGGCTTTTCGTTACAATCTTTTTTCGTTCCTCAAAAAGGATTTTCACTTCAATCCTTAACGCAATTTTATATTTTATTTTAATGATGAGGGCGTTGCCTTCGGCCAGGCTTTTCGTTGCAATCTTTTGCAAGAGACAGGCAAAAGGATTTTCACTTCAATCCTTAATGCGGATTTTTTAAGTCTAAGGATGTTTATATTTTCTTCTAAAAATTAAACATCAGATGTTAGGGTATGATTTTGTGCAGCAATAGCTGTAAAATGAATATGCGCAGGAGCGTGTGCGAGGATTCATTTTAGCAGCGGTCCGCAGGAATTGCCCTATACCAAATGAATATATATTTTAGTCCAATATACTCGCACTTTTTAATCAATATTTCTTTAAAAAATATTTCCGTAGTCAAGGCTACGCAAATATTTTTGCAAATCATCTTGATAAAAAATGGCTTCGTATCTTTATCCTAAAACATAAATCCATTTGGTATTGCACAAAATCATAAGGTTTTGGATACTTTTGCCTTCAAAAGTATTTTAAGAATAATTTGGGCGTTGCCTTCGGCCAGGCTTTCCGTTGCAATCTTTTGCAAGAGACAGGCAAAAGGATTTTCACTGCAATCCTTAACGCAAAGTAAAAATTAAAAGATTGACGTTACAATCCTTAACGCAAAGTTTAGAAAATGTAATATTTAGTAGAGTAGAATCATTTGTTAAATTAAAAAGTCACCATGTAAATTAAAGATTGCTATTTAAGAAAAACCTTTAAATTTACGGTATTGAAAACAAAATTGTATATCCTTTTATTTTTAAGCTGTTTGGTTCAAACTAGTTTTGGACAATTAACAGCAAACGCTGGTTCACCTAAATTTTTATGTGTTGGTACTAGCACAACTTTAGGAGGTTCTCCAACCGCATCAGGCGGAACGCCACCCTATACTTATCTTTGGCAACCTTCTACGTTTTTAAGCAGTACCACTGTCCCAAATCCAATTGCTATTAGTTGTAATGCAGATGTAATATACTCACTTAAGGTAATTGACGCTGCTGGCGATACGGCATATAGTAATACTAACATAAGCATAAATAAAATTTACACGTTTAATGCAGGCATTGATACGGGTTATTGTATTGGTCAACAAGGTGGTATTACCATTGGAGCATTAAATAATAACAATGCCTTTCATACCTTTAGTTGGACACCTACTGTTGGCTTGGATAACCCCTCTTCTCCAAACCCAATTGCTTCCCCTTCGGTAACCACTATTTATGTTTTAACTGTTTCGGATGGCATTTGTCCAAATAATGTAAGCCAAATAACTGTAACTCCATTTTCAGCACCAACAGTTGATGCAGGACTTGACACGACTATTGATGAAGGACAAACTATTACCTTACACGGTATAGGATCTATAAAATATTGGTGGCAACCTGATTATAACATTAAATATTTAGTTACTCCTAATCCTGATGTTTGGCCTACAGCAACTACAACCTATACATTATATACTGAAAATCAGCACAAATGCTCGGCGAGTGATACGGTTAGAGTTAATATTAAAAATGGTGATATTTTATTTTTTTACTCTGCCTTCAGTCCCAATTTTGATGGTGATAATGATTATTTTTATATAGGAAATATTGAAAAATATCCAGAAAATAAATTAAAAATTTTTAACCGTTATGGTAAACTGATTTACAATGCTACTGGTTACAAAAATGATTGGGATGCAAAATACCTTGGACAGGAAGTTCCAACGGGGACATACTTTTATATTTTAGACGATGGAATAGATAAGAAGTACAATGGCTCAGTTACAATTTTGAGGTAAAAACATTCCATACAATTAATCCTATCAATACCAATTTTCAAATGAAAAAAATAACAATCATATGTTGCCTATTTGCAAGTATTGGTTTTGCACAAATACCAGTAGGCTACTATAATCCTGCAGCAGGTCTAACAAAAAATCCTTTAAAATTAGCCTTGCATAATATCATAAAAGGTCATACAACAATTTCTTATGCAGCCTTATGGACAGCTTTTAAAAAAACAGATATAAAATCAAATGGAAAAGTTTGGGATATTTATAGTAATGTAACCATTGGACTACCTCCTTACGAATTTATTTTTGTAACGGACCAATGTGGAAGTTATGCCGTAGAAGGAGATTGTTATAATAGAGAACATAGTTGGCCACAAAGTTGGTTTAATTCATTAGCTGGACCAGTTTCTGACTTATTTCATATTTACCCAACAGATGGGAAAGTAAATGGTCAACGAAGTAATTATCCTTATGGAAATGTAACAACTGCAAGTTGGACTAGTCTTAATGGCGGGAAACTTGGGCCTTGCACAAATCCAGGGTATAATTTAACCGTTTTTGAACCCATAGATGAATATAAAGGAGATTTAGCAAGAGGATATTTTTATATGTGTACACGTTATTATAGCGAAGATGGAACATGGTCTTTTTCTGATGCAACAAATAAATCGGATATACTACCATGGGAAATGAATGTTTTATTACAATGGAGCCATTTAGATCCTGTAAGTCTAAAAGAAAAATCACGTAACGATTCTATCTATTACAAATTTCAAAACAACCGAAACCCTTTTATCGATCATCCTGAATGGGCTGATAGTATTTGGGCAGGAACCACATCCGTTTTTGTAGAAGAAATTGAATTTTCTCAGTCCTTTTCTGTTTTTCCAAATCCAGCGTTAAATACGTTTACTATTTTAAATAAGAGTAATAATAAAACTCAAGATGTGATGTTGCAGGTAACATCTATCACTGGCGAATTAATTGAAAAACAATCATTAAGTATTTCTGAATCAACACCAATAGATTGTTCTAAATGGGCAAAGGGAGTCTATTTTATAAACATCAGTAATAAAAATTCCGTGTCAAATTTTAAGTTTATAAAACAATAGATTATTGATTTTATATAAGTTAACTTAAATTTCGAATTACCTAAAAACTTCCAGAAAGATGATTTCTGGAAGTTTTTCTGCTTTTAGAAAAAGCCTTTCAAACACATTCAACTAGAATTCACGTTTTTAAGATTCAAAAAAAAGATTCAGAATCTTATCGTTTTTGTGATTTTTCCAATGAAAACTACTTTATTTTCAATGTTGCAATTCATTAATAAAATTAATAATTAATCAAAAAAAAACATTAAATTTATAACCTTATTTTTAGAATTGGAAACAGAAGACAATATTATCATTCGTCAGTTATACCCTTATCAACAAGAGGCTGTGACTACTATTTTCAACAAACTGAAGGATGCGAAACCAAATGAAAATATTTTGTTTCAACTTCCAACTGGAGGAGGAAAAACAATTATTTTTTCGGAAATAGCAAAACAATATATTAATCATTTTAATAGAAAGGTTTTAATCTTAACTCATCGTATCGAATTAAGTAAACAAACCTCGAACGTATTAGCAAGTATTGGTATCAAAAACAAAATCATTAATGCAGATGTTAAAGATTTACCAAACCAAAGCGAATACCAAAGTTTTACTGCACTTGTTGAAACATTAAATAACCGTTTACAGGAAGACGCTCAATTTTTAGAAGATATTGGATTGGTAATTGTTGATGAGGCTCATTATAATTCCTTCCGAAAAATATTTCACTACTTCGAAAATGTCAATATTTTAGGAGTAACTGCAACTCCATTAAGTTCAAACAAAAAACTACCATTATACCAAACCTATAAAGAAATCATAGTTGGTGAAAGTATTCCATCATTAATTGAACAAGGCTTTTTAGCAGATGGCGTTACACATAATGCCGATGTTAACTTAAGTACCTTGCGCGTTGGTAATAATGGAGAGTTTACAACTGGATCTCATGAAATGCTTTACACGCAAGAAATGATGCAGGGTAAGCTTTTAGATGTTTATGAGGAAATAGGAAAAGGAACAAAAACACTTATTTTTAATGCAGGTATTTTAACGAGTATTGCCGTTTACAATATGTTTAAGGCAAAAGGTTATCCTGTAAAATATTTAGATAGTACCTTTAGCGATAGAGATAGAGCAGAAACACTGGATTGGTTTAAGAATACAAAAGATGCAATTTTAAGTTCAGTAAGTATTTTAACTACAGGTTTTGACGAACCAGAAGTTGAAACTATTATTTTGAATCGTGCTACAAAATCACTAACCCTTTATCATCAAATGATTGGGCGTGGATCACGTATTTTACCTCATAAAAAAAGCTTTAACATTGTTGATTTAGGAAATAATTCTCGCCGTTTTAATTTATGGCAATTCCCAA
>JAYVIS010000388.1:0-8651 GCA_043769975.1 Bacteroidota bacterium | reverse complement strand
ATGTAATGGCCATTGAAAATACGGGTTTGTATAAAGGTGTTTATCATGTATTAGGCGGATTAATTTCGCCAATGGAAGGAATTGGACCAAGCAATTTAAATATTGATACATTGATTCAAAAAGTGGTGACAAATGAAGTTCAGGAAATTATTTTAGCATTAAATGCTACCATGGAAGGTGAAACGACCAGCTTTTTTATTTTTAAAAAATTAGCCCAATATAACATTACGCTTTCGGCTATTGCTCGTGGCATTGCTGTTGGCGATGAGTTGGAATATACGGATGAAGTAACACTTGGCAGATCTATTGTTAACCGGATTCCTTACAATACAAGTTTATCCAGGTAATTCTTCAATAGTTAGGATAACAAAAAAAACTCAACAGGTAACTGTTGAGCTTTTTTTATGTGGTATCATTAATTACTTTCCTAAATCGTCAAAATTTACATCCGTTCCTTTGTTTTCAGAGTAATTGTCGTAAGCACGCTCTTCTCTCTCTACAATTGGTGGTGCATTTTCTTTAATAATTTCAATCGATTCGTTTAAGCCTTCCATAAACTTTGCAAAGTCTTCTTTATACAAGAATATTTTGTGTTTTTCATACGTAAACTTACCGTCTGTTCCAAATCGCTTCTTACTTTCAGTAATTGTTAAATAGTAATCATTCCCTTTTGTTGATTTTACATCAAAAAAATAGGTGCGTTTCCCTGCTTTTACAGCCTTTGAAAACAAATCTTCTCTTTCCGTTCTTTCAATCTCTTCCGACATAATTTTTAAGTTTATTTATAGTACTTAACAAATATTTATATTTTTTGTTTAATATCTACCTAATGTTGAAAATTAGTTAATAAAATCAATTGGGCTTAACCTGATCCTCTCAATTTCTTAAAAAAAAGATGATAAAACAATCTTTGCTAAATGCTCTATTTTTAGTAACTTCGCAATCTTAAAAAAAAAATCAATGGTTTCTATTAATGGCGTAACTGTATCGTTTGGAGGATATAATTTATTTGATAATGTTTCTTTTTTAATCAATCCAAAAGATAGAATTGGTTTAGCCGGTAAAAATGGGGCGGGTAAAAGTACCATGCTTAAAATTTTGGCTGGTTATCAAACTCCTACCAAAGGGGAAGTGTCACGTCCTAAAGACTGTAAAATTGGCTACTTACCTCAGGATATGACTCATCAACATGGACGCACCGTTTATGAAGAAACAGAATCTGCCTTTGAAGAAATAAAAATATTACAAGCTAAGCTAAATGATATCAATCATCAATTAGAAACCCGTACAGATTACGAAAGTGATGCTTACATGGATTTAATTCATGATTTAACGGATATTAATGAGCGTTTAAATATTATTGGTGCTGATAATACCGAAGAAGAAATTGAAAAAGTATTAATAGGCTTAGGCTTTCAACGCAAGCAATTTCACATGCAAACTTCTGAGTTTAGCGGTGGATGGCGTATGCGTATTGAATTAGCTAAATTATTATTACAAAAACCAGATGTGTTGATGCTCGATGAGCCTACCAATCACTTAGATATTGAAGCCATTCAGTGGTTAGAGGATTTTATGGATGTGTTTTCGGGTGCTGTTATTTTAATTAGTCATGATAAAACATTTTTAGATACCGTTACCAAACGAACGATTGAAATTGTAAATCAAAAAATTTACGATTACAAAACAAATTATTCTCATTATTTAGTGCTGCGTCAAGAGCGTAAACAACAACAAGAGAATGCTCAAAAAAATCAGCAAAAAATGATTGATCAAACTGAAGTGTTGATTGATAAATTTAGAGCAAAGGCTAGTAAATCAGCCATGGCTCAATCGTTGATTAAAAAATTAGATCGATTAGATAGAGTAGAAGTAGACGATATGGATACGGCATCTGTTCGTTTCCGTTTTCCGCCTCCTGCGCATAGTGGTAAAATTGTAATTACAGCTACTGAAGCTGGTAAATCATACGGAGATAAACATATTTTTTCGGGAGCTAATTTTATCATCACCAAAGGAGAAAAAATTGGTTTAGTTGGCCGTAATGGCGAAGGTAAATCAACCATGATGAAAATGATTGCTGATAAAATTAAATACGATGGCGAAATACAATTAGGCCATAGTGTGTTAATGGGCTATTTTGAGCAAGATCAGGAAGAAAAAGTTGATTTAGATAAAACCGTTTTTGAAACTATTGACGAATTAGCAGTTGGTGATGTGCGCCGACAAGTGCGTAGTTTATTAGGTTCGTTTTTATTTGGTGGTGATGATATTGATAAAAAAGTGAAAGTATTAAGCGGAGGAGAACGCGGTCGTTTAGCACTTTGTAAATTATTATTAGAGCCTTATAACTTATTGTTATTAGATGAGCCAACCAATCACTTAGATATTAAATCGAAAGAGGTGTTGAAACAATCTTTAATTGATTATGAAGGAACGCTTGTAATGGTGAGCCATGATAGAGATTTTATGACTGGTTTATGTGATCGTTTATTTGAATTTAGAGACGGGCATTTAAAAGAATACTTATGTGATATTAAAGAGTTTATGGAAATCCGTAAGGTTGAAAGACTAAACGAGTTAGACCTTGATAAATCAGGAGTTAAAGCTGTGCCTGTAGTTGAAAAAAAACAAGCAGCAGTATCTGATTTTGAAGCTCAGGAAAAGAAAAAACAACTGGCTCAACTACAAACTCAAATAAAAAAATCGGAAGAAGAAATTGAACGTTTAGAATCTGAAATAAAAAAACTGGATACTAAATTATCGGTTCCTGAAACGTATGAGGCTTTGAGCAAAGACCCTAACTTTTTTAATTCATACAATAAATTAAAAAAAGATTTAGAAACGGAAATGCAAAAGTGGGAAGACTTGAGTTCTAAAGTTAATTAAGATTTAGTTTAAACGTATTTTCATAACCTACATTAGTGCAATTTTGAGTAGATGATTTATCTTTTTATTAAGTGAAATCATCTACTTTTTTTTGAATGATGTTATGAAAGGCTTGATTTTACAGGCTAATAGGAGGCTTAATTTTGAATGTACTTTTATAAAAATTTCATCTTCAATCTATGACAACTTTTAATTATTAAAATTCATTTTCCGACTAATTTCATTAAATTCTATTGAAAATAAAATCCCTTTTTTATTTCACTCTGCACACTAATTTTTCATTTATTGACGTTTTTTGATTTTTGAATAAATTATTACGGTGTTTTTTTGAACATTTTAAGAAAACTTTAAAAATAGTTAACTTATTGTAATATAAAGGTTTAATAAAAAAAACCAAGTAGTACTACTTGGTTTTACTACTTGGTTTTTGCAAGAAAAACTACTTGGTTTTTTTATTGAATAATTGTTATACATTACCAATGATCAAATTGATATTTTGCAATTAATGTATTTTATCAAATATTATTCATAAAATTAAAAAGAGAAAATGAAAAAACTAAAACTATTATTATTTATCTCAGGTACACTGAGCATTTTACAATTAAAATCACAAGCACCAGTATATATAGTACCAGCTGGCTCTAGTTTTGATTATCGTTTATATAAAAATGCTCAGTTAAGTTATTTTAGTACGTTAGCTACAGATACAGGAGAGGCAAGTCAAAAAAACGCTTTTTTAAGAACTGAAAAAAATGCATACAAAAGCATACTTTCTCATGGTGATTTAAATAGTTTGTATTTTTCAAACACAGCTCCAATTAGTTGTGGGCCTAATGCTATTACTAATAAAAATTGGCGAGAAATTGGCCCAAATCAAAATAATACCGATCATTCAAACCATGCTGGCACAGGTCCTGTTTCTTTCATCACATTTGACCCAGATGATAATAATACGATGCTTACTGGGAGTTGGACTTCTGGCTTATTTTATAGCCAAGATTATGGTGAAAATTGGAAAAATGCTGGAACTGATAAACTAAATCCTCCATCGGCAGCGTATGCCATGGTTTCAAAATCAACTGCTACACACCCCAATAAAGCATGGTTTTTAGCCACAGGGCATGGACATTCACATGGCGGATTGGGAGGCGAAGGAATAATGCCTGAAGGTATTTTTAGGAGTACTGATAAAGGAGCTACATGGGTAAACATAGCAGATTTTCATGATTTACTATCAGAAGACTTGCCATATACAACTGCTCCAGTTTGGAATTTTCAAATTACAAAAATTCAAACTGATTATAATAACCCTGATGTTTTACTAGCAACTACTCAGAATGGCATTTTTAGAACCGCCAATGCATTTGATCCTAATCCAACATGGGTTAAGGTTTATCCTTCTGCTGGTATGCCAACAGCTAATCACAATTATTATTGTTGTGATATTACCTATCAGCCAGTATTAAACAACCCTAATGGTATCAATAGCAACTCAATTTTTGCCTGCGTTACTGATAATAATTTTGGGGTCTCAACAACAAATTCTTATATTATTTACAGTACTGATAATGGTTTAACTTGGCAAAACTTACCTGGCTTAAATCCTACAATAAATTCAGCAGCAAAACTAAACCTAGAGTTAAGTCCTGCAAACCCTAATGAAATGTATATTTTAAGTTGGGATTATTATTCTTTAAATACTTCAGGTGTCTTAGAATTAGATACAGATCGTCCAACAGTTTATAAATATTTATTTACAAATGCTAATCCTATAACATCTTATAATTTAAATTTAGTTCCGACCCCCTATTCAGCTCTGACCACTGGTGCTTATATTTATGTTAGAGCCGGATGGGATTTTGGGTTTGCAATTTCTAATACAAATATAGACTCAGTGGTTGCAGGAAGTGTTGCATCACCGACAATGTATAATCTTTTTAAACATACGATTGATGGTGCTATTGGAATTCATATGGATATTCAACAAGTGGTGTTTTCGCCAACAAATAATGAAATTTGGGCTGCCACTCATGGTGGTATATTCAAATTCAATACCTCATTACATATTTGGCAGCAAAAAAGTAAAGGACTTGGTACCGCTATGGTTGGAGGTATGGATAACGCTCATGATTACGCTGATAAATTGGCAGTGGCATTAGACCATAACGGAATTAATAATGTTGATAAACCCTATACAAAATTTGAATGGAATCATCCATTTACGCTTTATGAAGGCTTAGATGGTGTCGATGTTTTATATAATTCGTATGATCATAAAATTTTTAATACTTATAGTGGTGTAGTTGGTGGTTATGCGAAAAATTATGTAACTAATATACTCTACTCGGCAGCGGGAATGGGTACAGATTTTGCAAGTTATCTTGAGTACAATGAAAGTAATCCCTCCATTTATTACTCAACCGGATTTGCAGGCGTTTGTAAACGAATTACATCTGCTTCAATTAGCCCTGCTGGAGGTATGGCTTCCATTTGGGAAAATATATCAAATTTTGCATTGCCAGGCACATTTGCGGCTGGTGAAACTGTATTCACAATTGTAAAAACGAATATGGTTTCAAATAAAGGTGTTTTAAATTGCATGTCATATAGTAGTTCAATATATGATACACGGTCTAATATTATGCTTACCGACAAACTATATGATATTCCATCAAATGTTGTTAGTTCTTGGTGGCGAGCTCCAATACCAACTACAAATTATACTGATTACACTGGAGCCACTCAAGAAGATAAATTTTGGATTGCGGATTTTGCACATATCAACGAAAACGAATATTTAATGTGCTCAGCAAATATTTGGAAGCTAGATAATATTGCGAGTGTTCCAATAAAAAATAGAGTAATGAAACTAACCATAACCGATTGGGTAACTCATGCTTATACTTATAAAGATTTAACCTATAATTTACCTAACATATCTGTTAATGCTATTGTTTACCATAACAACGGTAGCGAAGGTTATATTTTTATAGGGACTAATCGTGGTGTTTTTTACACCACCGAAACTATTCTTAGCACTGCCATTGCAAGCACTCAAGTTTGGAGCTGCTACGGACAAGGATTGCCTAACGTAAAAAATATTTCAAATTTTGCATTAAATAGTTGTGCTGGTGTACTTAGGGTTGGTACAAACGGCAGAGGGGTTTGGGAAATTGATTTGCCTGCACAAACACTTACTACTAACTTAACCATTAATTCTACAGTAAATTATACGGGCGATTTAATTGTACCAACTGGTAAAATTTTAACAGTAAACCCAGGTGGGATTTTACAAATGGGTGCGGCTAACCGAATTGTTGTACAAAAAGGAGCGAAAGTAATTGTAAATGGTGGTACTATTACTAGCCAATGTAACGAAGTTTGGGGCGGTATACAATTACAAGGTGATTATACAAAAAAACAAATTATTGTTTCGGGTTTAGATGCTGAACATGGTTATTGTATTGTTAAAAGTAATGGTACTATTAAAAATGCATCTAGTGGTATTAATAATTATGTTAATGCAAATGAAAATGGTGATATTGATTGGAGTAAGCAAGGTGGTGGTATAATACAATGCTCTGATGCTTATTTTATTAATTGTATTGCAGGTGCAAGGTTTATTTCTTACACCAATACCAATGCATTAGGTATGCCAATTAACGACCGCTCTTATTTTACAAATTGCCAGTTTATAACAGATACTACCATTGCACCAAAAGCATTTGCCCCAATATCTGGAGTTACCATGTGGAATACAAAAGGTATAAATTTTAAATATTGTTTATTTAAAAATGTAACGCCTTATACCACTGTTTCTAAACGAGGTGCTGGCATTACAAGTTGGGATGCATCATATGATGTATCTGCCCCATGCGCATCTTTTTCATCTGCTACAGGAGCTTGTGCTACTTATTACGCAGGTAACACATTCGAAAATTTAGGATATGGTATTGATGCTGGTGCTAGTTTACCAAGCATTTCGGTTAAAATTAATAATAATGTTTTTACAAACAATTACCATGGCGTAGTTTTGCATAGTGTTGATTTTGCACAGGTAATGGAAAATACAATTAGTTTGGGGCCAATTTACATTATGTCTACTCATGGTGGTGCTGGTTTCTCCGTTTTTCCAAGTTGTGGTATTTATTTAGATGCCTGCGATGCTTATGCTGTAAAAAGTAACACCATACATAGTACGCTTTATCCAGGTAATAATTTAAGCTATGGCATTGTAAATAGTTATAGTAATATTAATCCTAACGAATTAAAACAAAATAAATTTTATAACATTGGAGTGGGTATACAAGCTCAAGAAAACAACGATGGCTTGCAACTTAAATGTAACCAATTTAACCCAAGTTCTTTAGGTGTAATAACCAGCGCTGATGTTAAGGTAATGGGTAAATCTACTTATGGTTCTATTGCTGCACAGCAGGGTTTGTGTACTTCAAATCCTACAAAGTTGCCTGGTAATGAATTTAGCCACACCTGCGGTTCTGCTCAAGATTTAGGTGCTTTTGCTTACGACCCAAGTACACATGTGCAATATAATACGAGAACTTCGCCACCTGTTGAAGTTCCGCAAAGTGGCTGTTTTAATAGTAGTTATTATTTATTAAATTATTGCGTAGGTACTGGCGCGGGTGAAATTTGTGCACCAAGCACTGGTACAGGTGGCTTTAGTCCATTGGGCTTAAAATTAGCCTTAACGAATAGTAAAACAGATGTTAGAAATTTAACACAATTATTAGCCGAAGGTAATGCACCAATTTTATTCAGTACATTATCATCTGGTACCGAGTCTCAGATAAATGCTGAGTTTTTACGAAAAAGTCCGTATTTGAGTGATAGCGTTTTGTATTTATTTTTGGCACGCACCCCACAATTAGCAGATACAATCATAAAAAATGTATTAGTAGCCAATTCGCCACTAAGTAGTAATGTGTTTATTGCTTATAAACAATTAACCATTGATCGTGAAATTGCTAGCATAATTGAGGCTGCGCAAGTAGGGCAAAGCCAACGAAAATATACCGAACTTGGTTTAGCTTATGAACAAAACCAACTGGTTATTAATTATAATAATTTAATTAGTTATGTGTTAAATACTAATAGTAGCGATGGTGATAATGATTATAGATTTGACTCCTTGAAAAAAAATATGGATTATAGCATTAGTCCAAACAGCCGTGCTGTAATTATTGGAGCTTTAATAGAGCAACGTCAGTTTACTTTGGCGCAAACTCAGTTAGATAGTTTGCCAACCACAGCACAACAACGAGCTTATTTAAACAATTTAATGCTTTTGCGCCAAGCAGTAAACCAACAAGAAGCTTATAATGGAGCCATAAAAACATGCATTGATAGCTTAAAACTTAGCCGACCAGCTAATGTTGGCGTAAAAGCACAAGCACTATACAATGGCTTATTTAAATATAGTTTTGATGAGGAAATTTATGCAAGTGTAGCTCAAGTTAATCGTTTTGCTCAGCAAATAAATGAAGAAAAATTAGCAAAGGAAAAAGAAGATTTAGTAAAAGTTTATCCAAACCCAGCAAATAACGAATTATATTTTTTATTAAAAAGTTCATTAATTGATGATATTAAAGTAAATTTATATGATGTAAATGGGCGCTTAGTAAAAACGAAACTATTTACGGTTAATGATGAACCAAAACTTTTAGAATTAAATGATTTGCAAGATGGAATTTATTTTTACCAAGTACTATCAGCCAATACATTAATAAAAGCTAATAAAG
>JAYVIS010000387.1:0-3029 GCA_043769975.1 Bacteroidota bacterium | reverse complement strand
ACCAACATTGTCAGGGCCTAGTTCAGTCCAATTTAATCCTAATGCAGCACTGCTATTAGTTTTAGATAAAGAAGAATTTTGCATACGAAGCAACGCTTCTTGTTGAGCCATAGTTCTAGCTTCTTCGTTAATAATTCCAGTGATAGGATCTGCTTGTAGTATATGGTAATATGCTGCAGCTCCAGCCCAACTTTGAGCTTTATTTTTTTCGTTACTTTCAAAACGTGCAGTATAGTGCGACGATTTGATTAATGTTATTGGAGCAGCTATCAAAATGGCTCCGCTAACAAAATAAGCTAGGGTTTTAAAATTTGGTTTCATGACTGTGTGTTTTATTTTATCAAAATGTTCTAAATACAAATATAATCTATTTTTACCCCAAAAGGTAAAAAATGTGTAAAAATGGTCACATTTAATTAACAACTGGTAGGATTATTTAGTTTTCTGGTAAGAAATAAACCCCAAAAGTTTTTCTAAGAAGTCTTTTTTTTAAAAAACATGCTTTTCAGCATGGTAGGATGATCGAACTAATGCCCCACTTTCAACATATCTGAATCCTTTAGCTAAAGCAATTTCCTTCCATTTTTTAAATTCATCTGGATGAACAAATCTATCCACAGGTAAATGCTTAGGAGTAGGCTGTAGATATTGGCCAATGGTAATAACATCGCAGTTTACAGAAGCTAAATCATTAATAGTTTCTAAAAGTTCCTCCTCTGTTTCTCCTAACCCAACCATAATGCCTGATTTAGTGCGTACTCCAGCCTCATGTAATCTTTTAAGAACTTCTAAACTTCGGTCATATTTAGCTTGAATTCTTACTTGAGCTGTTAATCGCCTAACTGTTTCCATGTTATGTGAAACAATATCAGGTTTTACATCAATAATTCGTTGTAAATTTTCCCATTTTCCAGCAAAATCTGGAATTAAACATTCAAATTTTGTTTGTGGACTAATTTCACGAATAGCTTTTATTGTTTCTGCCCAAATAATGGAACCTCCATCTTTTAAATCATCGCGGTCTACAGATGTAATAACGCAATGTTTAACACTCATTAATTTAACCGAGTTAGCAACACGTTTAGGTTCATCCCAATCTGCCGCTTTGGGCTTACCGGTTGCAACAGCGCAAAATCCACAAGAACGAGTACAAATATTCCCCAAAATCATAAAAGTTGCAGTTCCCGCTCCCCAACATTCACCCATGTTAGGACAGTTGCCACTTTCGCAAATAGTGTGTAATTTATGTTCAGCAACAATTTTTCTAACTTTTAAATAATCTTCTCCAATTGGGAGCTTTACTCTCAACCAATCTGGCTTGCGAGGTTTATCTAATATGTTTTTAATTTGAGATTCTTCCATTTTTTTAAAACCATTTTTTTCCAAATACGAAACCTACATATAATGTTACAACAAAGTTTTCGGCAGGATTACTCGCCATAATTGGCAATGCTTTAGGGTAATAATCAAAAATCACACCTGTTTCTATAGCTTTAACCTTGTTTGAATATGGAGCATATTCAAAACTTAAATTAGCTTTTGCATAAAATCCTGGATAAATTTTTAATTCCGAAAGTCCATCAAGCATTGGACCTCTTCCTGAAATACTATCTATGGTGTGCTTATTTGGGTCATACCTCACAGATTCTTGATATTTTGTTCCAAGGCTATTTTGTCTGTAAACTAAAATATAATTAGGTTTAGCAAAAGATAAATTTCCTCCAATATAATATGATGAACGAATTTCTACTGATTTCCGATCGGCACGTTTAAAAATAGTTGTTTGATAACCTACGCCAGCTCTAAATAAAAGAATACTATTTAATTTTCCGTAAATAAAACGCTTTGAATTATCTGATTGATTAGAAACTTTTATTTCTTTCGGATGTTTTAAATTTAGTGCTTCGATTTCCATTAATCGTTTTCTAGTACTCGTAACGTGCTTTGCTCTCATATAATTAACTCCAAAGCCCCTGCTATGAGCAAATACGCCAAAAGACATTTCATTTCTGTATAACACATTCGGATCACTACCATTAGCAATTGCTTGTGACGAACTTTGTGAATTAGCTAATTGACAAAGGAAAATTACAATAATTAAATATGAGAATTTGTTAAACACGTATAAACAAAAGTAGCTATAATTTTTATTTATGTATAATTTGTTTTTTGTCTTAATTTTAGCAGGAAATTAATAGTATAAAATCTTTCAATATGCTAACAAGTAAAGTAATATATAAAGGAGAATTAAGAACGGAAGCTACTCATGTTCAGTCTAACACAGTCATAAATACAGATGCGCCAAAAGATAATCATGGAAAGGGGGAAGCATTTTCTCCAACAGATTTAGTGGCAACTGCTTTAGCAAGTTGTATGATTTCTATAATGGGAATTGTGGCTTTAAAGGATGGAATAACTTCTGTTGAGGGAGCCATTGCTGAGGTTACAAAAATTATGATTGCAGATCCAAGAAGAATTGGAGAAATTCATATAAAAGTTACTTTTCCAAAAAAGGTTTATACTGAAAAAGAAAAAAAGATTTATGAGCATGCAGCTTTAACATGCCCAGTAGCAAAAAGTTTACATTCGGATTTAAAACAAATTATTGAGTTTGTTTGGCAATAGCATCTAAAATATTATTTGCTGAAATATCTGTGTGAGAAGAAGAATAAATACATTTTCCGTTTTTTATTAGCAACACTTGAGGTGAGGCGTGTTCAACATTGAAGAGTGTTTCAATTTCATTAGAAATGTCGCGGTGATTTAATAAATCCAGGTAATAAGCTGGTATTTTTTCTTCATCTTTCCATCTTGTTTCTAACCTATTTAATGCCATGGAACTTATGGAACAACGTGTGCTGTGCTTAAACAACAAAACAGCCAAATTTTCATGAGGCTGTTGGTTTGATATTGAAATAATCTCTTGTAACTGATTAATATCAGTTAGCTGATGCCAAAGCATTAGAAATTAAACAGATTTTTTTACTGAAATAGTTGTGTTAGCTTTAGAATATGCTGGGCATTTTTCG
>JAYVIS010000386.1:0-12807 GCA_043769975.1 Bacteroidota bacterium | reverse complement strand
CTATCAATAAAGTGGTTTAACTTATCAAAGCTTGGAGCTTCTTTAGTTGCTCTTTCTTTAGCTTCGTCCCAGCAAAATAAATCATTTCGTAAGTGGGTTTCTAGCTTGGTTATTTCATCTGTTTTTAAATGAGAAAATTCTTTTTTAATGGGTATGTTTTTTCGTAATGATAGTTTTGTTTTTAATTTACTACTTAATGTAAATAGCATATAAATTTGAGCTGAATTATCAGCATGGGGTCTTTCTGACCTTATATAAAAATGAATTGAAGCATTCATGTTGAGTTTGTTTTATAATGTATATAACGTGAAAATTGATAAAAAGTACAATACTTAACCAAATTTGTGAAGTATGTTTCTCTCGAACTAGGGGTTCGGAAAGCGGACAAATAAAAATCTCCGCAAAATCTCCATGTACCCCTATGGGGCGAACTATGGGGGAACAAAATGGTGTAAATGAGTGAAAAATATTTTTTGTGTGTTTACACAAAACCTCCAAAACCTTTGTAAAATAAAGGAAAAGGAAAAACCCAGTAAATTTTCATCTACTGGGTTTACCGCTATCTGCGGAGAAATAGGGATTCGAACCCCAGGAACCTCACGGTTCAACAGTTTTCAAGACTGCCGCAATCGACCACTCTGCCATTTCTCCAGAGCGCGTAAAATTAGTATTTTTTTTGTTATACCACAATTTTTTTAGCAATTTTTTTAGTAAATTTATAAAAAGTTTACATCCCCCTAAAAACTGTAAATTTAGTGCAATGAAATTTATCTATGCTTCTTTAGTCCTGTTTTCTTCACTAATTGGTGTTTCGAACGTTACCGTTTATTTTAATTACGGTGTTTTTAACTCTATTAACTCAAAATCTTTTTTGGAAACGTATATGACTATTTCCGGAAATAGTGTGAAATATGTCCCTAAATCTGGTGAACTTCAAGCAAGTGTCACCATATCTTGGCAAATTTCTAAAGGAACTGAAATAGTAAAAAAGCTTTCATATAATTTATTGAGTCCTAAAACTAGTGATTCTTTGAACCTTCCATCATTTATTGACACTCAGCGTTTTTTATTGCCAAATGGCGATTATACGGTTGAATTTGAGATTATTGATAATGCTTTTCCAAATCAAAAAACAACACATTCAGAAAAAGTTAAAATTTTATTTAACCGAGATAAAAAAATTGACGCATCTGATATTCAAGTCTTAGAATCTTTTTCTAAAAGTAATAACGCAAGTAATTTTACAAAAAGTGGATATGAATTAGTTCCTTATACTATAAATTACTTCCCGAAAAATAAAAATGCTTTGAAGTTTTATTTTGAAAGTTATAATGCCGATACATTGCTTGGGAATAACTCAAAATTTGTTTATATATATTATGTTGAAAATAGCGAAACACTTTCTAAACTTAATAAATTAGCAGGATTTCAGAAACAGAAAGCGAATAAAGTAAATCCGTTATTAGGCCAATTTGATATAACCTCTCTGCCTACTGGGAATTATAATCTTGTTATTGAATTAAGAGATTCTACAAATGTTATTCATTGTCAAAAAAAATGGTTTTTTCAAAGGCAGAGTTTAGCTAAAGAACTTACGGAAATTGATTTAACAAATTCAATTGAGGTATTCTTTCATTCGTTTCAGAATACCGATAGTTTAAAAGATTTTATCGAATGTTTATGGCCAATATCTAGAACTGCTGAAAGAAATTGGCAACAAATTCAAATTGAAAATAAGAATTATGTGAGTATGCAAAATTATTTAATTGATTATTGGAAAGATCAGGCTCATGATACAATAGATCCATTTATTCTTTGGAAAAATTATTACAAGGAAGTATTAATTACTAAAGTGATGATGAAGTGTGGTAAGCAAAAAGGATATTATACCGACAGAGGAAGGGTTTATTTGCAATACGGTAAACCTGAACAACGTAACCAAGTTAATAGTTCAGCAAATACATATCCTTATGAGATTTGGCAATATTATAGATTATATGATAAAACCACGAAACATTTTTTTACAAATAAAAAATTTGTATTTGTAAATTTCGGAATTGCGGATGATTGTTATGAATTGGTGTTTTCTGAAGTGAGAGGTGAAAAAAATGACCCAAATTGGAAATACAGATTAGTTAAACGGACACAAAAACCTGCTAATGTTGATGATAATAAACCTGCTGAAACATATGGCAATAATTTTGACGACAATTTTCTTAATCCAAAATAGTATATGCTGAAAGCAAAGATTGCAGTAGTTATTTTAAATTGGAATGGAAAATTTTTTTTACAACAATTTTTGCCAAATATTATAAAAAATAGTGATGTAGCAACCATTTATATCGCGGATAATAATTCTACAGATGACAGTATTTCTTTTTTAGAATTAAATTATCCTGACATCAAAATAATAAAGAATAATACAAATTCTGGATTTGCAAAAGGATACAACGATGCTTTAAAACATATTGATGCAGATTATTTTGTTTTATTAAATTCTGATGTTGAAGTTTCTCCAAATTGGATAGCACCGATTATTGAATTAATGAATTCTGATATCAAAATCTCTGCTTGTCAGCCAAAAGTATTAGATTTTAAAGATAAAACACATTTCGAATATGCTGGTGCGGCTGGTGGATTTATAGATAAATTTGGTTATCCGTTTTGTAGAGGAAGACTATTTAATGATATTGAAATAGATAATAACCAATATGATGATGCGACTGAAATTTTCTGGGCAACGGGTGCTTGCATGTTTGTTAGAGTAACTGCATTTTGGGAAGTTGGAGGTTTTGATGAGGATTATTTTGCTCATATGGAAGAGATTGACTTGTGCTGGAGAATGAAAAATTTGGGATATAAAATTTTTGTTGAGCCAAAAGCAGTTGTTTACCATGTAGGTGGTGGTACTTTAAATAAAATCAATCCCAAAAAAACATTTTTAAACTTTCGGAATAATTTAATTACTCTTTTGAAAAATTCAGATTCTAAATTTTTGTTTTTGAAATTATTTTATCGCATGATACTAGATGGTGTAGCAGCCTATAAATTTTTATTTGAAGGAAATGGGAAGCATTTCTTTGCTGTTGCAAAGGCACATTTTTGGTTTTATTTGATGTTACCTAATACGTTGAAAAAACGGACATACATGAAAAGTAAGGCTGGGTTTCACTTTACTAAAAATTCAATTTTTCAATCAAATATTGTTTACTTACATTTTATTAAAGGAATTAAAGTATTTTCTAAAATTGAAAATAAATAGTTTCCTGAAAATTAGATATGAAGTAATTACCAGAGGTAATTATTGTTTTAAATAATCTATTTATTATTTATATCCGACCATAAAAACGGCACAGCCACTATATGATCCTGATTCTGTTGGAGGAATAATATAATCAACATATACGTGACGTACTTTAGAAATTTCCCATTGAAGTTCTTTTCTTTCAATACCGCCGTCTTTTGATGAGAATAATAATTTACGATTTTTAGAATCTTTGTCTTTATTGTAAATTTGAATTTCTACTGTTTTTGGCAATGCCTCTAACACAAATGAAAAACGATATTTTTCGCCGATAAACAAAGGAACTTCTACTTCTTTAATAGATTCTTTCTTTTTATAAATAATGCGAGTCAATTCAGCACTATCATATTTGTATGGGTCTAATGCATCTTTAGCTTTTTCTTTTAACGCTTTAGCATCACATAAAACATCGCCTGATTGAAATGAAGTTGCACAAATTATAATTGCAAAACTTAAAAGTGTAAGTATTATTCTTTTCATGTTTCTTAATTTTAAATGTTAGTTAACCATTTTTGTTCTCAATGTTTTCACTAAATCAGTAACCGATTTAACTTCAGCATCTGAAAATTTCATTGTGGCAAAATCCATTTCCTCATCTTTTTCTAATGCCGTTTTTACTGTTGGAATTGAATTAAATGCATTATTAATTGATGTAATTTCAGCTAGTAAATCTCCTATCTCAGCTTCCTTTGATTTATTTGCCTCTAAAGCTTTTATAATAGTTGGAGCAAATAATAATTGTTCGCAAAACCCAGCTAATACTTTTTTGTTTTTTTCTTTTAAATATGATTCTCCTGCAATGTTTAAACTTTCAATCCAAGCTCCAGCAAAAGCAATTAGAGTAATATGTTTTTGTTTATTTTGTTCAAATAACATATCTGTTTTTAATTGAACATTTGATACAATTTTTATTAAAGTATCTTCATTACTAATGTTTTTATCAAAACGCTCTGCAAGGTTATCACTTTCAAATGCTTGATTCAAACCTAAAAAAGAACCCATTTCTTTTAAAGCTTTAAGATATTGTTTAGATTCTTGATACTTTTTATTAAATAAACAATTTGCTAAGTCAGAACTATAAACTCCAAAATTAATTGCACGCTTATAATTGCTAGTATTATATTTTTTTACGTTTTCAATATTATTTAACAGACTTGCATTATACTTTGCGCCTGATTTTCTTGACACATAAGCAATTTGCAATGCAGATGGTAAGTTGTATGAAAGCTCTTCCTGTTCAACTTCTACCTTATCTGTTGAAACTTTAACAGTGTCTACTATTTCTTCTGTATTTTTTTCATCATTAGTTGTATTATTACATCCTACTAAAAGGATTGAACATAATGCTATAGAAACTGAGCCAATTTTTTTTATCATTTTTGTTTTTTTATAAATTTACAATTTTATTTTAATAACTCTTCTATTGCTTTACTAATGCATTTATCATTTTTATTTATAATGGGATAATAAGCGTCTTTATCAAAAGCATCTCTTCCAATAAAAGCCTTTAAATAAGGTTTTAATGCAATATCAGCTTTGTTTTTATCTTTTTTTTCGATTACTAATTTTTGCGCTTCACAATAAGAATAAAACTCTTCTAAAATAGCATTTGTAATTTCAAATTTAGAAATATATGTTTCGGCGTTCTTGTATTTCTGTATGTCTAATCGGTGTTTATCTGAATATTCAAATGCAAACGTATTTATTGCTCCAACATAAAAAACCTTATTTAAAAATGAATTCGCTTTAGCTGTGTCTATTGGTACAAAAACATCAGGCATTATTCCACCACCGCCAAATACTATTTTCCCTTCAGGGGTTTTATATTGTTTTGTTTTGTCTAATTTAATACTATCGACATTAAGTAATTCTCCATTTTGATACCTATCATATTCTTCATTATAGTAGGTTGTTTTATCATCTGTGTATGGCTTTTGAATACATCTTCCAGTTGGTGTATAATATCTTGCTACAGTTAATCGGATTGCAGAGCCGTCTGGTAATTGAAGTTGGTCTTGGACTAAACCTTTTCCAAAACTACGTCTCCCAATAATCAAACCCCTGTCATTATCCTGAACCGCGCCAGCAACAATTTCGCTTGCACTTGCGCTACCTTCATCAATTAAAATAACTAAACCATTTTTTTCAAAACTTCCTTTTTCGGTTGCTTTGTAGGTTTTCTTAGGATTTGCTTTACCTTGCGTATAAACTATTTGCAATCCGTTTACTAAAAATTCATCAGAAATATCGACGGCTGCATTTAAATATCCACCAGGATTTCCTCGCAAATCTAAAATTAGCTTTTTCATTCCTAATTTGTTTAAATCATTAAATGCTTTAATATATTCATCATAGGTTGTTGCAGCAAACTTGCTTATTTTTATATAACCAATCGTTGGATTTACCATATATGCTGCATCAAGACTATAAATAGGAATTGCAGCTCTTATAATTTTAAAATTTAGTGGCTTTGATATGCCATGTCTTAACATGGTTACATTAACCATACTTCCGCTAACGCCACGTAATTTTTCGAATACTTCCTTATTTGTAATTTTTGGGCCAGTCATATTTTTGCCCTCTACTTTTATTAATTTATCACCAGCTTTTATCCCAATTTTTTCGGATGGCCCACCTTCTATTGGATTTATTACTCGAATAGTATCTTTAATAATATTAAATTCTACACCAATTCCATCAAAATTCCCTTCTAAACTTTCATTTGTAGTTTCAAATTCTGAAGCGGGAATATAGCTAGAATGAGGGTCTAAACTCTGAAGCATTGAAGTAACAGTTTTCTCAACTAAATCAGATTTATTAATTGTGTCAACATACTGATATTCTATATAGTCTAATAAACTATTTATTTTTTCATTGCTTGAAGCATGTTGGTTTTGTTGTGAATTTAAGCCATTTGAGAATTTAAGTGTTAAAAAATAACCTAGCCAAATCCCAATAATAAGCACTAAAGACAATATAATTGGTAAGAAAACGTTACTTTTTTTAGGTTGGCTTGGCTGATCAAAATCCATATAAGAATTGTATATTTGTAATGCAAATGTATTTGTTTAAAACATACTGTAGAGCTAATTTCCAAAAAATTATCATTTTTTGTGTGGTTATTATTTGTTTTACTTTTTTTGCATGTAAAAAGAAAACAATTCAAGATAATATTCCTTATCAAAACATAAACATTACAATTTATCCTAATGACCCTTTAAATTTTAAATTACAAGTTGTTGGTGGTTGGATTTATTATGGCGGTGGAATTAATGGAATAATAATATATCGTAAAACAAATGTCGGCACAAATGATTTTATAGCTCTTGAACGTACATCAACCTATTTTCCTGATGATGCTTTTGCTAAAGTTAAAGTACAATCTGATAACTTCACCTTAAAAGATACCATTAGCGGAAGTAAATGGCAAATCATTGATGGTGCGGTTACTCTAGGCCCTGCAACATTACCTTTACGTCAGTATTTCACTAATTACGATAGTGGTACAGGAGCTTTAACTATCAGAAATTAAAAAATCTCAACTACAACGTAATTGAGATTTTTTTAATTTATAAATTTATTTTTTAAGCGTTTTCAGGTTTTCCTTTAGCTTGAGATACTACGATAGCTCTCTCATAATGTTCTGTACCATTTAATGCATCAATCGCTTTTTGACCATCTTCGTCATTTGCCATTTCTACAAATCCAAAACCACGACTTCTTCGGGTTTCTTTATCTTTTATTATTCGAGCAGATGTTACTTCACCATATTGTGAAAATAATTCAGTAAGAGAATCTTCTCTTACTTTGAAGCTGATGTTGCTGACAAAAATATTCATAACAGTATCTAATTAAAATTGTTTAAGTAAAATTATAACAAATAATTACAAAAACAAATTTTCTGATTAAAATATCTGCCTACAGCGACAAAATTTAACAGTTAATGACTATTTATAACTGTTTAATCTAAAAAACTTTAGCTTCTACACTAATTTCAACATTTGCATCTTTAGGTAACCTGTCGGCTTGAATTGTGGCTCTAGCAGGAAAATCACCTTTAAAATAGCTACTATAAACTTCATTAACATGAACAAAATTATTCATATCAGATAAAAAAATGGTTGTTTTAACAATATTATCATAAGTTAGTCCTGCTGCTTTAAGCACTTCTCCTAAATAGTCCATCACTATTTTAGTTTCCTCCTTAATATTGGTTTTAATCAATTGCTTTGAGCCTAAGTCCATAGCAATTGCTCCCGAAACATAAACGCAATCTCCTACTTGTACTGCTTGATTATATGGTCCAATTGGGGCAGGTGCATTTGGTGTATTAATGATTTTTTTCATAATATTTCGTTGGTTTAATTAGTTAAACAAAAATAATAAAAAATGGTGTATTAGCTACTATAGAGAATTTAACAAACGAATATTAGTAACAATAAGCAATTTTAATAAAATGAACACATAAAAACCATAGCTTTACAAGGATGGAACAAAGACCTTTAATTTTAGTTACAAACGACGACGGGATAAACGCTTTAGGCATTTTGCATTTGTCTCATATTGCAAAGGAATTCGGTGATGTTTGTGTCGTTGCACCTGATAAACCTCAGTCGGGAATGGGGCATGCCATAACAATTAATGCTACCTTAAGATTACAACAAACTCATTATCATAAGGGCGCATTATTAGAATACAGTTGCACTGGGACTCCAGTAGATTGTGTGAAAATGGCCGTAAATAAATTATTGCCTCGCAAGCCAGATTTGGTTCTTTCGGGCATTAATCATGGAAGTAATAGTTCAATTAATGTTATTTATTCAGGAACGATGAGTGCTGCGATAGAGGGTTCTTTAGAAGGAACTTCAGCTATTGGCTTCAGCTTAAATGATAATTCCCATGATGCTGATTTTAGTGGGACAACAACTTATATCCAAAAAATTATTTCATCTGTATTAAAAGATAATCTTCCAAATGGAGTTTGCTTAAATATGAATTTTCCCAATTTGGGTGAAAAGGATATTAAAGGATTAAAAGTATGTCGGCAAGCAAAAGCAAATTGGGTTGAGGATTTTGAAGAAAGACATGATCCGCATGGTAAACCATATTATTGGTTAACAGGGAAGTTTGTGAATTTTGAACCAGAGGCTGAAGATACCGATGAATGGGCTTTAAAAAATGGTTATGCAACCGTTGTGCCTACGCTTCATGATTTAACTGCACACAATTATATTAATCATTTAAGAAATATGTTATAAAATATGTTAGATAAATTAGATAAAATTTGGGTAGGATTATCGGTAGGAGTTCTTTTACCGTTATTAGGTTTTTTTTGTTATTGGTTATTTTTCCATAGCCAATTAAATTTCCCTTTTGGTTTTATAAGATATCTACAAGGAGGAAATACTTTTCAAGAAATTGCAATAGTTTGTGTTGCAATTGATTTATTAGCATTTTATTTAATTCTAAATAAAAAAGCATATGCTTTGAGTAAAGGAATTATGTTTGCTTGTTTTGCATATGTTTTAGTTGTATTATATATTTCCTTATTATAAAAAAATGAAATATTATGTAATAGCTGGAGAGCCATCAGGAGATTTGCACGCTTCTAATTTAATGAAGGAATTACTATTAATTGATAATACGATACAATTTCAGTTTTGGGGTGGCGATTTAATGGAAGGTGTTGCTAAACAAAAACCGCGTAAGCATATAAAAGATTTGGCTTTTATGGGTTTTGTTGAAGTCGTAAAAAATATTAGAACCATTTTTAAAAACATTGCATTTTGCAAACAAGATATTTTAGAGTATAAGCCAGATGTTTTATTACTAGTTGATTATCCTGGGTTTAATTTAAGAATCGCTGATTGGGCTAAAAAACAAGGCATTAGAGTGATTTATTATATTTCTCCAACGATTTGGGCATGGAAAGAAAATCGAGTTGAAATTATTAAACGAAGTGTCGAAAAAATGTTTGTGATACTTCCATTTGAAGTTGCGGTGTATAAGAAACATAATTATAATGCTGATTATGCTGGGCATCCATTGCTTGATGCAATTGAACAAGAGAAACATAAATTGCCTAACAAGGATACTTTTATTTCAGAAAATAAATTAGATAATCGACCAATTATTGCGGTATTACCAGGAAGTAGAAAACAAGAAATAGAACGAATGTTTACTATTATGCTTGATGTAGTAAATGATTTTAAAGATTATCAATTTGTAATTGCAGGTACAACTAATTTGCCAAAAGAAGCATATAATAAAGCAATTGAAATGGGATTGAATGTTGTGTTTAATCAAACGTATGCATTGATGAATAATTCGCATGCTGGCATTATAAAATCAGGAACTTCTACTCTTGAAAGCGCGTTATTTAGATTGCCACAAGTTGTATGTTATAAAGGTGGCGTTATTTCATACTCAATTGCGAGACTTGTAGTTGGAAACAGAGTGAAGTATATTTCCTTACCTAATTTAATTTTAGACAGACCTGTTGTAAAGGAGTTAATTCAGTCTGATTTAACTTCTGGAAATTTAAAAACGGAATTAAAATTAATTCTCGAAGGACCTGCAAGGGTGAAGATGTTAGAAGAGTATGATGGATTAATAAAATTACTTGGAAATAGTGGAGCCTCAAAAAAAGTAGCAGAAATCATGTATAAACATTTGAATGCTAAGAATTAGTTTAATATTATCTCTTGTCATTTTATTGTTCGCTAATTGGCGAACTTCAAATGAACCCAAAAAATTAAAGTTTTCCTTAACGGATGAAATATTATATATAAAAATATTTTCGCAATTAAAAATCCAATCTTTTACATTTAGTTCTGAAGCAGGAAATTACAGCGTATGGGCAAATGGTATTGAAATTATTAGTTCCTCTAAGTTTCCTTTAATAAAATTTAGTTATAGCAATGATTCAATTGAAGTTAAAACATTCGAAAATGTAATAGGCAAATTTAAACACCTTAAAATTTCTAGTACTGAGGATCCTAGGTCTTTTCGAATAAAATTAATTTCTCCAGATAAAAAACCAAGATTTTATCAAGATAATTTAATTCTAGATACGGAAGCCGGATATTTAAAATGCGTAAATGAAGTAGAATTGGATAATTACATTGCTGGCGTTGTTCAGGCCGAATCAGGTAAACGTTCTTATCAAGAATTTTATAAAGTTCAAGCTATTTTAGCAAGAACTTTTGCTTTGTCACATATTCAAAAACATGTGACGGAAGGTTTTAGCCTTTGTGATCATACCCATTGCCAAGCTTATTTTGGTAGGACAACCGAGTTAGATATTATGAAAGCGGTTGCCGAAACCAAAGACAGAGTGGTGGTTGATGAAAATTTGAATTTAATTGAAGCTGCGTTTCACAGCAATAGTGGCGGTCAAACTGCAAATTCAGAAGATGTTTGGGGAAGTAAGTTATCTTATTTGAGAAGTGTAAACGATAGTTTTAGCACTAAAATGCCAAATGCCAAATGGGAACGCAAAATGGCTAAGGAAGATTGGTTTTCATATTTAAAATTGAAGCATAATTACCCCATTCAAGATAGTAATGCTCGTTGGTTAGCTGTTACATTTAAACAAGATAGTCGTAAAGCATATTTAGAGGCAAATAATATTCGTGTACCATTAAAAAATGTAAGAACAGATTTACAATTAAAATCAACTTTTTTTAGCATTGTATCACTGGGAGACACATTGATATTTAAAGGAAGGGGATTTGGTCATGGAGTAGGAATGTGTCAGGAAGGCGCTATGCGAATGGCAAAATTAGGGTATAAATATATGGATGTGATAAATTTTTATTATCAAAACACCCAATTAATAGATTTACGAAAATTAGATTATTTTAAAGACGAGTAATTTATTTTGTTCCTGTGTGACCAAAACCTCCGCTACCCCTTTCTGTATTGTCAATTGCACTAACTTCTTCCCAGCTTATTTGTTCATGCTTTGCAATTACCATTTGTGCAATTCGTTCTCCATCATTAATCATAAATGGAGTATTAGATAAATTTACTAATAACACTTTTAATTCTCCTCTGTAATCTGCATCAATTGTTCCAGGAGAATTTAAAACAGTTATTCCATTTTTATAAGCCAATCCACTTCTTGGTCTTATTTGTGCTTCATATCCTTTATTTAATTCAATAAATAATCCTGTAGGAATCAATTGTCTTTCTAATGGCTTAAGTTCTATTGGAGATTCAATATTCGCTCTTAAATCTAAGCCAGCAGAAAATTCAGTTGCATAGTTTGGCAACATGTGTTTTGATTTATTAACTACATTAATTTTCATGTTCTATATGTTCTAAATGTTTTATTTTTTTTAAATTTTCAAATTCAAATTTATAAAAAGCAAATGCGAATATCGCAAATAACAAATTATTTAAAATCACTTTTAAAATTAAATTTTCCAAATCAGAATAGGTTAGTGAAATAAAATATAATCCTAGAGCTAAGAATGAAAATACAAAAATGCTTCTTAAATTATATTTTATCGGATAATGCTTTTGCCCTAAAATATATGAAAGTACCATCATAATACTATAAGATGCAAAGGTTGCCCAAGCGCATGCCATATAGCCATATGCAGTAATAAATAGATAATTAATACTCAAAGTAATAACGGCTCCGATTATTGTAATAATAGCTCCGAATTTTGTTTGTCCTGTTAATTTATACCATATTGATAAGTTAAAATAAACACCAAGGCAAAGATTAGCTAATAATAAAATGGGAACAACTGCTAAGCCAATTCTATATTTTACACTTATTGCAAATTGAATCCATGGTAAATTCATCATGGTTCCTAAAAATAAAAACAAACAAAAAATTATAAAATACTTCATCACAACAGCATTGAGTTTTTTTGAATGTTTTTCATTTGAATTATTGAAAAAAAATGGTTCTGCCGCAAATTTAAAAGCTTGTATAAATATGCTCATCAACATGGCTATTTTATAACAGTTGCTATATACTCCAATTTGATAGCTGCCTTCATCGGTTGGCAAAACATATTTTAAAACAATACGGTCAAATGTTTCGTTAACCATCCCTGCTAATCCTAAAATAATAAGAGGCCAAGCATAAAAAAACATTTTTTTCCAGAGTTCAAAATCAAAAATATATTGAAAACCTTGATATTCTTTAGCAAGTAAACCAATGCTTAATAGGTTGGCTAAGAGTTGTGCAACAAAGGCATATCCAATTCCGATAGCTGGATTATATAAGCTTGCAAGAAACGTTGTTTCGCCGTTTTCATATGCCTTTTTACAAATAATAAAGAAAAATATATTGAGTAATATGGTTGTAATTACTGTTATGAATTTAATAGCAGCAAATTTTTTGGCATTATTTCTTTGTCTTAACCGAGCAAATGGAATTTGCATTAAAGCATCTGTTGCAACAATAAGAATACACCAAACTACGTAGTTGCTATGATTAGGTTCTCTTATTATTTCAGAAATTGAATTTGAAAATAATAAAA
>JAYVIS010000385.1:0-10268 GCA_043769975.1 Bacteroidota bacterium | reverse complement strand
ACCAACAGTTGTTAGTTGTGGAGTAGCATTGTTTTTGTAAAAGCATTGAAGCGATACCGTTAATTCTCCAGGTCCATAATTAATATCATTAGCATCTTGAGCAGATACTAGAGCATCTTTGTCATTTAAATAAACTTTATTTATTCTGATATTTTGAACTGGTTGAGTTACATCTAAAATCCCATATATCGAAACCATTTCTTTTCCTGGAGCTAATACATCTAAATCATTTTTACATGAGATAAACCCGACAGAAAGACAAATGATACTTAAAAAAGAAATTAATATTTTTTTCATGTTTTTATAAATAAGAGTTGCAAGTTACGATTTTTAAGGGACTTCCAAAAATATTAATTAATTTTACCCTAATTATTTTAAAGCATTTTAATATTCCTATAACCTATGTCAGTACATAAAGAGGTAAAAAAAGTAACAACCCATCAATTACAGGAAATGAAGCGTCGAGGCGAAAAAATAGCCATGTTAACGGCTTATGACTATACGATGGCAAAAATTATTGACCATGCTGGTATTGATGTGATATTAGTAGGAGATAGTGCAAGTAATGTAATGGCAGGTCATGAAACAACCTTACCAATTACATTAGATCAAATGATTTACCATGCATCTTCAGTTATTAGAGGTGTAGATAGAGCATTAGTTGTGGTTGATTTACCATTTGGTTCATATCAAGGAAATTCGAAAGAAGCTTTAACTTCAGCTATTAAAATAATGAAGGAAAGTGGAGCACATGCGGTAAAAATGGAAGGTGGCCGCGAAATTAAAGATTCTATAGAGCGTATTTTATCTGCAGGTATTCCAGTAATGGGACATTTAGGACTAACACCTCAATCTATTTATAAGTTTGGAACATACACAGTAAGAGCCAAAGAAGAAGAGGAAGCGAACCGTTTATTGGAAGATGCTAAATTGCTTGAAAATTATGGTTGTTTTGCTATTGTCGTTGAAAAAATTCCTGCAAAATTAGCTGAACAAGTTTCCAAAATAACCGAAGTGCCAATTATAGGAATAGGAGCAGGGGCTGGTGTTGACGGTCAAGTATTAGTAACACATGACATGCTTGGTATGACACATGAATTTAGTCCGCGTTTTTTAAGAAGATATTTAAGCCTTTTTGATAGTATGACCGGAGCTTTTCAGCAATATATTAAAGATGTAAAAAGTAAAGATTTTCCTAATAGTTCAGAACAATATTAAAAATGAAACCATCAATTCCACGTGGCACACGCGATTTCGGTCCGGCAGAAATGCAAAAACGTCAATATATATTTAACATTCTAAAATCAAATTTTCAATTATACGGTTATGCTCCAATCGAAACTCCTACGATGGAGAATATTGGAACTTTAACTGGAAAATATGGTGAAGAAGGAGATCAACTTATATTTAAAGTTTTAAATTCTCGTATTCATGAAAGCAAAGACGATAAAAAAGAATTATTGAAAAAAGAATTTAACACGTCTTTAGAAAAAGCCTATAATACAGAGCAACTTACGGAAAAAGCATTGCGTTACGACTTAACAGTTCCGTTTGCTCGTTATGTTGTAATGAATCATAACAATTTAACATTTCCATTTAAACGGTATCAAATACAACCTGTTTGGAGAGCGGACAAGCCACAAAAAGGGAGATATAGAGAATTTTATCAATGTGATGCTGATGTCATTGGATCTAATTCGCTTATCAATGAATTGGAATTAATTGCAATGATGGATAAATCATTCAGCCAATTAAATATTCCTGTTTTATTAAAATTTAATAATCGTAAAATATTAAGTGGGATTGCTGAAATATTAAATGCCAGTGATAAAATAATTGATATTACTGTTGCTATTGATAAGCTTGATAAAATTGGAAAAGAAGGAGTTATTAAAGAGTTAACAGAAAAAGGGATTTCAGAAGTAGCGATTAAGAAATTAGAACCATTAATTGATTTATCTGGTTCAAATGAAAATAAGGTTGAGGTTTTAAAATCGTTTTTACAATCAAGTGAAATAGGTAAAAAAGGAATTGAAGAAATAGAATTTTTATTAAATCAATTAAGGAGTATTCAAGTTAAACATCTAACTATTGAATTAGATATTACGTTAGCCAGAGGATTAAATTATTACACGGGAACTATTTTTGAAGCCAAAGCAAATGCAGGAACTTTTACACCAAGTATTTTAGGTGGCGGTAGATATGATGATTTAACAGGAATTTTTGGATTAAAAAACATGTCAGGTGTTGGTGTTTCTTTTGGTGTAGATCGTATTTACGATGTGATGGAAGAATTAAATTTATTTCCTGAAACTGTAAATGGAATTTCTACAACCAAAGTTTTACTAACTAATTTAGGAAATCAACAGCAAGAAAAATGTTTAGCGATTTCTGAAAAACTACGAGAATCTCATATTAATTGTGAAGTTTATCCAGATCCAGTAAAAATTGGAAAACAATTTGATTATGCAGAAAAAAAACAAATCCCTTTTGTTTTGGGAATTGAATTGAATGAAAGTGGAACTGAAAAATTAGTTTTAAAAAATATTCAAACAGGAAATAAAGAAGAGGTTTCTCTTCAACAATTAATTGATTTGTTGAAGTAAGATTTTCAAACTAATTTTTATTGCTAATTACTCATTAATTCAAGATATAAATCTTCTATTTTTTTTCGAGCCCAAGGGGTTTTACGCAAAAACGTTAAACTCGATTTAATACTTGGATCTTTTTTAAAACAATTCACATCAACATGATGCGCTAGCCCATCCCAGCGGTAATGATGAACTAAATGTTCTAAAATTACTTGCAATGTTTTGCCATGTAATGGATTGTTTTTTTGTTCGGACATTTTTTTAATAATTATAAAGTCCGTTAATAATTTATTAAACGGGCTTTTATGATTTCTATTATTTTAAGGCTTTACGATTATCTTTCTGTTTTTAAGCATTAAAGCATTGTAGGTTTCTTCTTGTTTCTTATAATCACTTTGTAAAACTTCAATAGCTTCTAATTGCGTAGAGTTTGGTTTAGATTCCATTCCGCAAAAAGTTCCATACAACGATGACACTTTTTCTCTTAAACGTTCTTCATCAGCAAATATGGATGTTTTTTTAGTTCCCATTAATTCACCTCTTATTTTTTCCAGTTCTGCATAAAATGCTTTTTGATTTTTGTTTTTATTAAAAGCAACTGAATCTGTTTTTAGAGCTAGTTTATAAAAACTGACCGAGTCAATTAAATGATTTACTTTTTCATAAAGTCCTTTTAATTTAGTAGCATTTTCATATACAATTTTTCGATCTGTTTCTGTTAAATCTGCATTTTCTTTATCATGAATACAATTTACAGTACTTGTATATTCTTTATCTTTCAGTTTTAATTTAACTGTGTAAACTCCTGGCATAACCATTGGCGCAGTAAAGCCAGCTCCATCCATTTTTGAACTTCCGGCCGCAACTTGTGGTGGTATGCTTCTTAAATTCCAACTTACTTTATTTATTCCTCTTCTAATACCTGCAGGAATACTTTGGATCAGTGTTCCATTTGCATCAAATATTTCTATGGTTGCTTTTCCACTTGATAGACGTTGCTTTAAATAATAATTTATGGTTGGTGTAAAATCTGGATTCCATGCAGCCCATCCGCCAGAAACTTGAGGACCTCCCCAACCATATTTTCCATTATTTAAAGTGATATCTGGAGTTGGAAATAAATATACTTCTTGATCCCAAATATCTTTTGTTAAATTTCTGATAGCTCTTATATCATCCAAAATAAAAATACCTCTACCATGTGTTCCAACTATTAAATCATGTGTTTTTGGGTGAATTTTTAAATCACGAACAAGTGCAAATTCAGGAATTTTATTTTTCATTTTAAACCAATTTTCTCCTCCATCAAGCGTTGCAAATAATCCCATTTCTGTTCCTAGAAATAATAAGTTTTTATTAATTAAGTCTTCTTTAATTTTATGTGCGAAGCTTGTAAACTCTTTGCTATTAAGTCTTACCCATGTTTTACCTAAATCAGTACTTTTTGCAAGGTACGTTTTATGGTCTCCGTACATATGATTTTCAAAAGTAACGTAAACCGTATTTTTATCAAATTGAGAAGGCTCGATACTACTTACCCATGCCTGAGGTGCAATTCCACATTTAGAAACATTAACGCTTGTGTTAATCCAATTAGCTCCACCGTCTGTAGTGTATTGTAAATTTCCATCATCAGTTCCTGCCCATATTAAATTTTCATCTAATGGCGATTCTGCAATGGTGAAAATTGTACAATGATTTTCTGCTGAGGTATTATCAGCACTTAAACCACCACTTTCTTCTTGCTCTTGTTTCTTTTTATCATTCGTAGTTAAGTCGTTCGAAATACGTTTCCAGTTTCTACCTTGATCGGTTGATTTGTAAAGATATTGAGCACCAACATATAAATTTTTAGGGTTTTTTGCTCCAGTTACAATTGGTGTATTCCAGTTCCAGCGTAGTTTTTCTTCTTTGCTTGTTTTTTGTGGTTGAATAACTTCAGATTTTTTAGTTACAATATTTACTCTTGACATATTCCCTCCTTGGTATTCAGAATACACCACTTTTCCATCTACATCTGGCACTGTCCAAAACCCATCACCGCCACCAACATTATACCAATGTGCATTATTTACTCCTCCAGGTGCTGAACTTGGCGCCATCCAACTTCCATTATCTTGTAAGCCTCCATATACGTTGTAAGGTTCTTGATTATCTATTGCAACATGATAAAATTGTCCAACAGGTAAGCTATGATTAAACTGCCAAGTAATTCCTTTATCAATACTTGTGTATATTCCTCCATCTGTTCCAACATACATTACATTTGTATTTGATGGGTTTATCCAAAGTGCATGCATATCACTGTGAATCCAACCACCATCATAACTTGCCTCAGTAAAAGAATAACCACCATCACTGCTATAAGCAAAATTAAAAGCTGGACGATACACACGTTTTGAATCTTTTGGATCAACAACTATGGTACTAAAATAAAATGGACGAGCTGTAACATTTAAAGTAGCACTTTGACTTTTCCAAGTTTCACCACCATCATCACTAATATATAATCCTGTTTTATTACTTTCTACAATTGCCCACATTTTATTTGGTTCGCTTGGAGCTAAAGTCATTGCAATACGGCCAAATGGTTTCTCAGGTAATCCATTTTTTAATTCCTTCCAAGTTTTACCAGCATCAATACTTTTAAATAATCCACTTCCTTTTCCTCCTGAATTGAAGCTATATGGTTGGCGACGAAATTGCCACATTGATGCATATAATATATTTGGATTTTTAGAATCCATTAATATTTCAGCACAACCAGTTTTAGCATCAGTATATAATATCTTTTCCCAAGTATCACCGCCATTTGATGATTTATATAAACCGCGATGTTTACTATCACTCCACAAAGCGCCTGGTACAGCAGCATATATGATATCTGTGTTTTCAGGATTAATTACAATTCTAGAAATATGTTCTGTACTATCTAAACCAATATGTTTCCAATTATCACCACCATCAGTTGTTTTATACATTCCATTACCAATCGAAACTGAGTTTCGCATATTACTCTCACCAGTTGCAACATAAACTGTTGAAGGTGTTTTTTGATTAATTGCTAATGCGCCAATTGATTGACAATATTTATCAAACATAGGAGTATAGCTCGCTCCAGCATTTTTTGATTTCCAAACACCACCGCCAGCAGTGCCAATATAAATTGTTTTGCCTTCATCGCTATTTACACCTTCAATTGCTGTAATTCTACCACTCATAGTACCCGGCCCTAAATTACGAGCTTCCATTGTACCAAACATGGCTGAATTAACAGGTGATTGCGAATATGCGATTGAACTATAAATTGCAGTCGCTAATAAAATTGTTTTTTTAATCATCATATAGTTTTGGATTTGTAAATAAAAAAAGTCTGAATAACATTCAGACTTTTTTAGATTTTTTATTTTGCTATTTTAAAAATGGATTCATCAATTTTTGGATTGATTTCAATTTTTGTGATTTCCATATCACCAAATCCACCACCAATATTCATTGCTATAAAAACACCATTTTCTGTTTTTTTATAATTGCTATAGGTTGAAGAGTTTTCCATTTCTTTACCATTTGCTGTTATTTTAGCCGTTTCTTTAATCACAAAATAATTACTTGGATCAATATAATAAGTTGTTTCTTTCCCATCTTTATCAATCATTTTTATTTTAAAACACTCTGTTCCGTCAACATCATCTTTCCCTAAATTTTCAATTTTTTTACCTAATTGTTTGTAGGTAATAAATTCATCTTGAATATCTAATTCATCTTGACCTGTTTTAACATCATCAGCTGTCATTGGTTCTGGTTTTGTTTGACCTTGAAATGGCATAAATTGCCAACCTTCTGTAGTTGTTAAAATATTATAACCATTCATACCCATCAAAGCAATATCCGTTCTGCTAGCTTTTTTGTCAATTTGAGTACTAATGATTTTTATTTCGGCACCTTGAGCTTTAATAGTTCCTTCTGTACGCAAAGATTTAATTTTCGCCCAATTATCTTTTCCGCCAATGGCTTCAATGTGTTTAGCAATAATTTCGTCAGTAGTTTGAGCTATTGATGCAAATGATAAAAATGCAACAGCTAAGCTTGTAATAATTGTTTTTGTCATGGTTTTAAATTTTAAATTAAAAGTAAAATATTATGAGATTAAATTTTAAAAAAAGGGTTAAGTGGTTAATTAACGATAATAACGTTAAATTTTAATGACCATCACCCATAATTTTAACCGTAATATTATTCATATTATCAGCTAATTTTAATTGGCATGCTAAGCGAGATGTGTCTGTAATGTTAGGTAAGGTATCCAACATGGCATATTCATCATCTGTAATTTCATGTAAATTATCAAAGCCACTAATTACTTCAACATGGCAAGTCGCACACAACGCCATGCCACCACACGTTGCTAAAATATCATAATCATTTCCCTTTAAAAACTCCATTAAACTTAAACCCATATCGGTTGGGGCATCTAATGTTGTAATGGTATTATCTTTGTTTTGTACGTTTATTTTAATGTCTATCATAGTTTTGTAAAAATAGAAAAATGATTAAAATAATGAAGATTAATTCGTTAAAAAATTATAACAATGAAATAACTTCTTCTTGTTCCAAACAATAGGTGTGTAAATCTTCAAAAAACATAAAAAACTCCTCCTCAATTTCAATATTCTGCTCTTTAATTAGGATGATAGAATTTTGAAGTTGATAGCGATGTCTGATACGATGGTTTAAATGAGTTAGCACAGTTTCCATGCCTTCTAACGTTGAATAATTAAATAAAATATTATTCTCAACCATATAACCATGAAAGCGTTTCGCATGTTCAGGCAATACATGCATGTTATCCTGCAATAAAATGTATGCGTTATTACAAAAATCTTGTAATTTAATTTCTGAGTAGTTGTCGAAATTTTTAGCAAGGTAATGATCATAAATCATATCCATTAATACGCCACTATATTTTCCGAAATCTTTGCTAAATCGGTGTTTGCTGGTTAAATAAATAGGATGTGAATCTGTAAATGTATCGATTTTTCGATGTAGCTTAATTCCTTTTATAATATCTTCATTTAATCCATCAAATCGATTTCCTTGTATTGAATCCGCAATAAAATTACCAATCATTAAATTGGGATTTTTAAACGATAATACTTGGTGTGCTAAATAATTCAATTCCTTTATTTTAAATACGAATATACTAATTCTGTGTTTATTAAATAAGAAAAAGCAAGCGTGTAAAACTATATTTTTACTTAACTTCGCTTTCAAAATAATATATAATTAATGAATACCTTTTTCGGAATTATACAAAATAACGTTGCCATTTTAAATGAAGATGAATCTCTGCATTGTGTAAAAGTTTTACGTCATAAGGTTGGAGATATTATTCAGGTGATTGATGGTAAAGGAATTCGTGCTATTGGAAAGATAGAAGCAGCTCATGCTAAGCAATGTGCTGTGAGTTTAACCGAAAAAGAAGTTGTAAAACAAACGCGTAATTATTATTTACACATTGCAATTGCTCCAACAAAAAATATGGATCGTATTGAATGGTTTACTGAAAAAGCTACTGAAATTGGCATTGATGAAATATCATTTTTAAAATGTAAAAATTCGGAACGTACGGTTGTAAAAATTGACCGAATTATTAAAGTTGCCGAAAGTGCTTTAAAACAAAGCCAACAAGCGTTTATGCCGAAAATAAATGAAGTAGGGGAGTATAAAGAATTTATTAAAAAAAATACGTCTGATATTAAATTAATTGCGCATTGCGAAAAAGAAACTAAAAAGCACTTAAAACAGTTTATCGCGCCAAATAAATCATATACCATTTTAATTGGACCAGAAGGCGATTTTACTTCTCAGGAAATTAAAGACGCTTTGGCTTTAAATTACATACCAACAAGCTTAGGAAACTCAAGATTAAGAACAGAAACAGCCGGTTTATTTGCATGCAATGCATTAGCAGTTTTATTAGATTAATTTAACACAATAAAATACGCATACTAACGTATGTAATAAAACAAAACATTATGGAAAAAATAAACATCCTTTGGGCCGACGACGAAATAGATTTATTAAAACCACATATTCTCTTTTTAAATAGTAAAGGTTACGAAATTATTACAGCATTAAGTGGTGATGAAGCCATTGATATTGTGAAAGAAAATAATACGCTTTCAGCAGTTTTGTTAGATGAAAATATGCCTGGTATTTCTGGATTAGAAGCCTTAACTAAAATTAAGCAACTAAAGTCTGACCTACCTGTAATTATGATTACAAAAAGCGAAGAGGAATATATTATGGAAGATGCTATTGGTAGTAAAATAGCCGATTACTTGATTAAACCAGTTAATCCAAATCAAATTTTATTATCTCTTAAAAAAGCATTGGATAACAGACGTTTGGTTTCCGAAAAAACGAATACTGAATACCGCAAAGAATTTGGTCAAATTGGAATGACTTTATCAGATAATTTAAACTGGCAAGAATGGCAAGAAGTGTTTAAAAAAATAGTGTATTGGGAACTTGAAATTGATCAAAATCAAGACAAGGGAATGCTAGAAGTTTTAAAAATGCAAAAGCAAGATGCAAACCAGCAGTTTTTTAAATTCATAGATAAACATTACATCAATTGGTTAAATGGTACTGACAAAAATCCACCAGTGATGAGTCATACGTTATTGAAAAATAAATTTTTCGGGAATTTAGAAACAAATCCTTGTACGTTTTTAATTGTGATTGATAATTTACGTTACGATCAATGGAAAATGATTCAACCAATAATTCAAGAATATTTTAAAGTTGATAGCGAAGAATTGTTTTATAGTATTTTGCCAACAGCAACACAATATGCGCGAAACGCTATATTTTCTGGACTTTTGCCAAGTGAGATGGAAAAACGTCATCCGGATTGGTGGAAAAATGATGAAGATGAAGGCGGAAAAAATATGCATGAAGAAGAATTTTTAAATGCACAATTAAAACGCTTGGGTAAAGATGTGAAAGTGAGTTACAATAAGATAACTAATTTTGCAGCAGGTAAAAAGCTATCTGAAAACATGAGCAATTTAATGAATAACAAACTCAATGTGATAGTTTATAATTTTGTAGATATGTTAAGTCATGCTCGTACCGAATTAGAAATGATTAGAGAGTTAGCTGATGACGAACCGGCTTATAGAAGCCTTACAGTTTCTTGGTTTGAGCATTCTCCATTATTAGATATGATAAAATTTATTGCTTCAAAAAATGCCAAATTAGTTATTACTACAGATCATGGAACTGTTCATGTTAAAGAACCAACAAAAGTGGTTGGAGATAAATCAGTAAATACAAATTTGCGTTACAAACAAGGCAGAGCTTTAGATTATAATGCTAAAGAAGTATTTGAAGTGAAAAATCCAGCAGATGCATTTTTACCTAAACAAAATGTAAGCTCTCGATTTATTTTTGCAAGAGAAGATAAATACTTTGTGTACCCAAACAATTACAATCACTTTGTAAATTATTATAAAAATACTTTTCAGCATGGTGGTATTAGTTTAGAAGAAATGATTGTGCCAGTAATAAAAATGGTGAGTAAATAGACCCCCAAACTTCTAAAGGGGTGGAAAAAGCTTGTGGATAAAACACAAACTTTTACAAAACCTATCCATTTACTTTTGAATAAAT
>JAYVIS010000384.1:0-2014 GCA_043769975.1 Bacteroidota bacterium | reverse complement strand
GAATGTAAATATCGTCACCTTTTTGTTCTAAAGTAATTCCTAGCTTTCTAAACACGTTCGGAATTTGTCCTAAATTATCCCAGCTAACATTTTTAATAGTAATTTCACTTTTTGTCATAGCCGCTAAACCAATCCAAGAACCAATTTCAACCATATCTGGTAAAATTCTGTGCTCACAACCATCTAAAGATTCTACACCTTCAATAGTTAATAAGTTAGAACCAATTCCTGTAATTTTCGCACCCATTGAATTCAACATTTTACATAATTGTTGTAAATATGGTTCGCAAGCTGCGTTATAAATTGTTGTAATACCTTCGGCTAAAACAGCTGCCATCACAATATTTGCCGTACCAGTTACAGATGCTTCGTCTAATAACATGTAAGCTCCTTTTAATTTTTGGGCAGTAACCTTAAAATTTTCATTTTCAGAATCATATTCAAATTTTGCTCCTAAATTTTCAAAACCAATAAAATGAGTATCCATTCTTCGGCGACCAATTTTATCACCTCCTGGCTTTGGCATATATGCCACGCCAAAACGTGCTAACATTGGCCCAATAATCATGGTTGAACCTCGAAGTCCTCCACCTTTCTTTTTAAATTCGGGTGATACTAAATAATCAACATTGATATTATCTGATTGAAAGGTATATTCCTCATGCCCAGTTTTTTCAACTTTAACACCTAAATCTCTTAATAAATCAATTAATTTATTGATGTCAACGATATCAGGAATGTTACTAATAACAACCTTTTCGGGAGTTAATAATACAGCGCATAAAATTTGTAGAGCTTCATTTTTAGCTCCTTGAGGAGTAATATCTCCTTTTAATTGCTTTCCTCCTGTAACTTCAAAAATGGCCATAAACTAGGTTGTTGGTCGGTTATTATTGTTTCTATGTTTAAATTTGCTTTTGTTATTTTTTTTGTGGCGATTTTTATTATTACCGCCAGCATTTACCGAAATTGGCGTTTGATTATTGTGATTTTTATTTTTTAATTCATTAGCATGAGTTAAGGCTGCCGATTCATCAATCACTAATTCATTGTTAGTCATTTCCTTAAATTGCTTAAAAATCACATCATCTGTAACCGAATCCTTATTCCAATTAACATAAGATTTTTTTAAATGGTTAGCTATCAAGCGCGATAGTTCTTTCTTTTCTGGACCTTCTTCGTATGTTTTAGCAACATCAATAATACGTTCAATTGTTTTTCCGTAATGCTTATACCTTATTTTTGTAGCTGGATATGGAACATTTTTAGGTTTTGTAGTAAATGTTTCGGCATTTGGACGAGGGTATGGAGAATCTACATCTAATTTAAATTTAGAAATTAAAAATAAATGATCCCATAGTTTATGTGTAAAATCAGCTATATCCCTTAAATGCGGATTTAATTGACCCATAATTTGAATAATTGCTCTTGCACATTTATTTCGCTCGTCTCTATCCTCAATGGTGATGCAATGATCAATCATTACCTGAATATTTCTACCGTATTCAGGAATCTCTAATTTGGGAAGTTGTGTATTGTATTCCATAGGTTTTATAAAATGTTAAATATAACGATTTTTAGCTTTGGTTTGAAAGGTTTTTTAGGAGATATAAAGAGTCAAAGGTTAATAAATCCTAAGGTTTAAGATGTAAGAATTTTTAAAAACTATTAGAATTTTCGGTACAGCGAAAAAAGAGAAAATGTGGCCGCAGAGTTTTTAATAATGGAGCAGTTTTTAAAAGTAAAATAATTCTCTGTGAACTCAAAAACTCAAGAGCTTGGTATTTAAAAAATGTAGTTTTAAAACTCTCTCACCATCACAAAATCATTCATTACATATCCATTTCATATATCAAAATCCTCTACTCTATCTATTTTAAACTGATTTTTAAAATAAAAATTAATGGATTTATAATTTTGTCTATTCACTGTGAGAGTCAATGATTTAGGATTGATTTTTTCAACAAAAATCTAATTCTGGAATTGGAACAGACGCACTTAATCTTTTGATTGA
>JAYVIS010000383.1:0-6371 GCA_043769975.1 Bacteroidota bacterium | reverse complement strand
GTTTGTTCTTTTTAGAAATCTTTGAATGGCAAGTTCTTTTCTATTTTCATATTTTATTTTACCTATACCAATTGGAATAAATAGAATCCATAATCTTGTTCCATTAGTTTGTACTTTTTCTTCTTTTTGGATGTCATAATTTGTTCCACTCAAACCTGTATTTATTGTTTCTCTTTTTGAAACACAACTAAACATAAATACAGATGCAATAATAATAGGTAAGAATTTTTTCATTTTTTTTATTTTATATTTTGCTTACTCTATTCAGTTTTCGGCAGTCCTGTAATGTTTAAATAATTCAGTTTTAAATTTTTAAGTACCAAATAAATAATTTATTTTTTTTTCATTTTGGGTGCACACTTTTTTCATATTAAATAAGTATTCATTAAAATTAAATTCAGTTTCAATATATTTTACTAACACAACTTCATCTTGTTTGGTTACAATTTTTCGTATACCATATTCTTGTTCATTTAAAAACGATTTACACCCTAACTGTTTTGGAAGGGTTTTATCAAAAGTGAGAATGGCAGTATCTGCTTTATAAAATGAAAATTGTTCGTAAATGGCATCTTTTGCGTTTTTTTTAGGCTCAAGTTTGTTTGGGATATATTCGCTAAACGTTTTTTTATTTAAATTGTAAATCGTATGATTAGCATAATCCACAAAAAATATTTCTGTTTCTTAATTATCTTTAATCGGTAATGCCATATAATTAATACCCACTTTAATGATGCTATATTTAGTGTTAGAAATTACAGACAACGTATAAGTGAATAAATTAGGACTATTCATAATTTCTTTCATCATATCACCAACATAAATTTCGCTTTTTGAATTAATATTTATTGCCGAAGATTTCACTTTGAAAGTGCCAACATAATTAGATTGATAAGTTTGGCTTAAACAAACTTTAGCAATAACAATAAAAAGGGCACAAAGTATTTTGTTCATATTTTTTTTATATTCTTTTTTAATTCATTGATTCCAGAAATAGGCTCAAGCTCAATTTCTTCTTTTTCTATTTTTAAATATTTAGTTCCTAAGGGGCAAATACAAACAATTAAGTTGCGTGTTTTAGAACCTTGCTTTACAAAAAACTCCCAAATATGGTTTTCAATTCCTGAAATAGCCTCTTGTTGTGATATTTTCCAACTTCTTGATTCGTTGCCATTCCCACCAATATGTGTAATCATTTCAAGCCCGTTTGGCGCAAGCGTTTTTGAAATTGATGTTACTTCGTGTTTCGTTGCCATGATACAATACTTATAAGGTTACTTATTATGTCAGCCTATTTTTTATTTTATTTTTCCTCATTTGATATATATGTGTTATTAAAAATAGCCTATGCTTTCTGCAGTTTTAAAGGTGAGTGATACTTTCCATTCATTTTCATTTTTCGTTTTACGATAATATAATTCGCCATTAAAAACTTTCATTAAAAACATAATTTTATCAATTGGTTTTAAAGTTATTTCTCCTTTTGCTTCTTTCACCAAACTATCAATGGCATTGCCAAGGTTTTGTAATTCGGGCAGTTGAAACGGAAGATTGAAGTTTATAGTTTCAAAATCCAAATTATAATTTTCAATTCCAACGTCATTCGTTTTAGCAATAAATTCGGTACGTGTTCTTTGTTTAATGTTTAAATAAATATCCTTAAATAAGATGCCTTCATTACGTTTGTGTATGGTATCAGTATCTGAAGGGGCAACCATTTTATTTTTTTTAATTGGAGTTTGTTTATACTTAAAAGAAACAAAGCTTGCCTGCCGTTTTGAAAATGTTGTTTGTGACAGACAAGCCTGAACTCTCACTAAAACTTTGTACAATTTAGATAATAGTAATAAGAAAAGTACCAAGTAGTACTACCTGATTTACTACTTGATTTACTACTTGGTTTTTGAGATAAAATTTAGCCCCTTTTTTATGATTTTTTCAATTAAAAACTAGTTTTAAAACTCATTCAAAAAAAAACACGCATTGCTTAAAATGACTGTAAATAAAGGAAAAAAAACTATTTACGATAAACATTAAACAAATAAAACAAACTCTAGCGGCTTGCACTACTTGGTTTTACTACTTGGTTTTTTTAATGGTTATTTGAGGTAAAAAGAGGTAAAATTAAAAAAGTCTATATTTTCTAATAAAGTCAATGAGGTCTTCTGGACTGTTTGTTAAACTCTTTTTCGAAATATTAAAGCGATGGCCTTCTATCGTTCTCACACTTAAATGGAGCGCGGCAGAAATTTCAGAATTGGTTTTTTTTCTATAAATCATTTTTAAAATTTGCAATTCTCTTTTAGTAAATTCTGTTGTACAAACTACTGAATTTACTACAGGCGATTTTTTAAGCATATTAACCATAGCTGTTGAAACCTTATTATCATAATAATAGCCAACCTCGTGCACAGAATGGATGGCATCCACAATTTTATCAATGTCGCAATTTTTTGGCAAAAAGCCCCTAGCTCCTTGTTGTATAAACTCAATAATATAGGCATCATTAAAATGCATACTCATCATAATAACCTTAACCTCTGGATATTTTACTAATATTTTATCCAGCGCTTCTTTCCCATTCATAATGGGCATTTCAATATCAAGCAAAATAACATGTGGCTTGCTTTTTTTTAAGGCTTCCAATAATTCTTTTCCATTATTTACATCAACTATCACATTTAAATTATCGTACTCACTCAAAAGAGAAATAATACCTTGTCGTAATAATTTGTGGTCGTCGGCAATGCCAATATGTATCACATTTTTCATATTAAATAGGGATGCTAAGCTTAACAGAAGCTTGGTTTACAAATTTACTATATTCTATTTTTGCGTTTAATATTAAGGCACGGGCCTTTAATGATTTTAAACCAAGGCCAGATGAATTTTCAGTAAACGCATTCATTTCCTCATTTGTAACTGAACTTCCGTTATGATTAAATTCCAAAATTAAAAATTGAGCTAATCTTGTTATGGTTAATTTAAGTGTTGAGGCATTTGAATGTTTGACCAAATTATTTAAAATTTCGAGGCAAATTCGATATATATTTAATTGAGCCTGTTTATCAAAACTTTCTATATCTATTGATTCAGTTTGGTTTTCGAACTCCATAGTAATGCTACCAACTTGTTGTAGATTACGGATATGATCTTCTAATGATTTTAATAAACCATATTGCAATAAATATGTTGGAATTAATTCTAAACAAGTTGTACGGATTCCTTCAATCGCTTGGTCGAGTAATTGAGCATCAACAATAAGGCTATCAGCTTCAAATTTATTTTTTTTGATTTCGATGCGATGCTTACTTAGGTTAAATTTTAAAAGGGTCAATATTGGATTAATCTCATCATGAAGGTTTCGGGCAATTTTTTCTTTTTGTTGTTCTTCAGCTTCCACTGAGGCTTTAAACAAAGTGATTTGTTTATCCTGCTCCATCAATTGTATTTTGGCTTCTTTCAATAACATTTTACGTTGGTAAATCACTACAAACATAATGATAACGATTACTAAAATAAACATCACCAAACAACCAATGGCTATTAGTACATTGTAGGTTATGTTTATAATATGATGAATACTCGTTAAAAAATATACAATTGCTTGGTCAAATTCTTTCATCGTATTATTAAATAAAATGATAAAAAAATTAGCGCCAAAATACAATAAAAATGCGGAGTTTAGCCAAAAGAATGGGTAATTTGTAAGTTTCGGAATTTCTAAATCGATTATAGTTTTAAAGAAGAAAATAATTGATAAAAGAATAATTGTAATAGCTTCTATGATGTCAATAATATCTTGAATAAAATCAATATTTTTATGTTGAAAAAATGGAATGATTATTCCTATGACATAAATAGAGCATAAAAAAACGATTACTATTCTGTATGATTTTTTCCGAAACTCAAGCCAGTATAAATAAGTGAACAGTAAGAATTCAAAAACTGCAAATGAAAATTGTAATTGAAAAACGGGGTATTTAAATGCGTTAAGCGTTATTATTACTACTTCCATTAGTATGGAAATAATTAAATAAATAAACAAAGCTTTCAATTGTTTATTGAAAGCTTTGTAATTTAAGAAACTATACCATATCGGAATTAATGCGCTTGATACAGACGCAATTAATAATATGAGAAATATGGTATAGGTATCCATTAACTATTTAAAGGGTTTCCACCACCGCAAAATGGCGGACAAGCAGCTGATCTTTCAGCAATGATTCCTCGATATAAATCATTTTCATTGGCATCGGTTCCAACAACTATTAATTGTTTTTTGCCATCTCCATCTAATGCATAATACATACGAATGCCTACAACACCCGTTTGTGCTAAAACAGTATTGATGATGTTCTTACCAAAAAAATGCCCTAGTGTTTCGCCCGGACGTATTGTTGCGCGGTAATTTTTTGTCCATTCAGCTGCGGTAGCCAATGGAAATTCTTCTGCTTCATTTCCTGTAAATGCCATAATGATTTTTTTTAATGATTAGTAATAAATTTATTTTTTTCAAATATATAACTTTGAAAAGCTAAAAACAGTTGATTACGTTAAATATGAGTTATCATTAATGAACACAAACACTACCTGACTTTAAACCAAGTAGTTAAAAAAAATATTTCTTCAAAAACCAAGTAGTACTACTTGGTTTTTGACTAGGTAGTACTACCTGTTTTTTTTGCTTTTATAATCACTTATATATGTAATATGATTGAATCGTTATATTTAAAAGACGGTAAAATAATTACCAGTAATGAAAGTTTAAAATATTGGTCACGGAAATAAAATGTTCCAAAACCGATTTGAAAAAATCATTACGTAAGATTAGGAGTTCGTATAATTCTCTTATTCTTTATATGAAAATGAATCAGCTTTTAAATAATAAATAAAACTCAAGCCAATATGTGGTTTGTGATTTTAGAAATTGACAATTAAAAATAAATGACTTCCAAATACTTCTTTGATTATTCTTTTTATTAGATTTAGTTTTTTTAGTTTTCTAACTTTTTTATTAAAATAGCAGGTAATGAAGTTAAAAATGAAGGGAATTATTATTTTTTCAAAATGTTTTATATCTTTAAGATGTGTTCCTTAATTAGTTAATTAAAAACAAAATTTATAAAATGAAAAAAACAAACCTAATTTATTCGGTAAGCCTTGTTGCAATCGCATTTGGTTTAACCTTTACAAGTTGTAAAAAGAAACAAGAGTTTAAAAACGAAAACGGACAAGCTTCATCAGACAACCGAAGTGTACAAAGTGAAAATGATGCAGCCGTAAATGATGTTAATACCGAGATTGGGGCGAATACCTTTTTACATGGCAGAACTGGTGCGCCATCGGCTACCAACGATTTACATTCGGCGTTAAAAATAACAGCAACTGGTTATACAGTTGATACAGTAGGCGCATACTTAGGAACCATTAAAATTAATTATAATGGGACAACCATTAGTAATCGCACACGAACAGGATCTATTCGTTTAACCATCCAAAATTATTCGACAGGAAAAAGATGGAAACAAGCAGGTTGTGTGTTACAAGTAGATTTTTTAGCTTATAAAGTAACACGCGCTTCTGATGGTAAAAGTGTTGAGTTAAATGGAACACAATACATTACTAACGAAACTGGTGGAACTTGGTGGGAATTGTTAATCATAAAAACACAACCGAGTTTAGCAACATCCGTTTCTGGTACAAACTTAAATGTAACATTTGATGGAACTAGTAGTGCAGTATATAATATTAACCGTCGCTTTACGTATACAATCCCTGGCAACATTTTAACCTGTACAGGTGAAGGTATTGGAACATCTGCTGGTTTAAGTAGCTTAGAAAACTATGGAACAACACGCGAAGGTGATGCATTTACAAGTCAAGTATCAACTCCAATTGTTTGGAACTGGACTTGTGGACCATGGGCTCCCGTGCAAGGAGAAGTAAATATTAAAGTGGATGGAAAAGATTTTGCCTTAAAAGTTTTATTTAGTGTAGATGCAGCTGGCAACGCAGTTTCTGCAGGCGCAGGCTCTTGTCCGTATGGCTGGAAAGTTGAATGGACTTACAAAAAGAAAACGAATAAAAAAGTATTTGGTTACGTTTAACGGTAAATGAACACCATAAAAAAAAGCCATCAAATAATTGATGGCTTTTTTTGTTTTTAATTAATTTCTATTTCCAATTTTTAAACACATTGGTCTCTACCCATTTTTTACCCCAATCTTCATGTTCCTCTTGCGACCAAATTTCTGGATAAAAAATACGCTTTTGAAAACGGGGAGGTAAATACTTTTGCCAGTTTGTGCCACCTGTTGCTGCAATATCTTCGGTGTTTTGTTGTAAATAACGAACTGCACTTTTGTAAT
>JAYVIS010000382.1:0-5198 GCA_043769975.1 Bacteroidota bacterium | reverse complement strand
AACTATTTACACAACCAGTAGATCTTGTGCCATATATACCAATAATATCTCCAGCAGCAACTGGTATACTGCAAGAAAGTGTTGTTGTTGAGGCTACACCTGTACAAGTAAACAAAGTTGTATAAGCTAAAGTGGTTCCTGCAAATGCAGGGGGAGCACCTGCTGTAAAACGAACTACTCTAATATCTTGAGTTCCAGTACTTGCATCTGGCGGAATAAATAATCCACACATTGTAAATGCAACCGGGGAAGTAAAATGATATCCACGTGTAGCACCTGAATAAGTTGTTACCTGAGGTCCAACAGGCGTAAGGGTTTGAGTTTGTCCAATAAATGAACAAACTAAAAATAGACCAATTATAATTTTTTTCATTTTCATTTAATTAATAAGATTGAACAATATCATTTCTGTTTTTGAAAGTAGAAATAATCAGCGCTTGATGAGATTCAATCCACTTAACTATGTTCTTTTTAAATTCTTGATCTATTTCAGTTCCTTTAACTAATTTAGGAAAACTGATTTCTTCAATTAAAACACTTGCAATTTCATTTGCAGAACTAGGCTTAACTAATCTTTCGATAATAATTGCATTTACTTTATCGAAATCATAAGTATAACCATGAGCTGCTTCACTTGGAGGAATAACTGGGGAGTTTGATTGCGCGAAAAATGAAACATGAAGAGTGCAAATTAAGGCCGCTGTTAAAATAATCGATTTTTTCATTTTAGAGATATATTGTAAACAATTTCAGTAAATGTACAAATTGTAATATCCATAATTTTGCACATTTTTTAAAACAATATTCCTGATAATTGAGTCTTAAGTTTGAGTGAGTGAATAAGAAATATATAGCATCAGACTTTTAAAGATTAAACTCTGAAAAATTAAAATATATCCCATTTTGAGTTTATATTGATATTGTTAACTTAGCAAAAAAAATCTGGCATTTATGCAATTTTTAACAAGACCGCCTAAAATTATTCGGAGCATTTTAAAAAATTCCATTTGGAGAATAGAAAACCTTGAACCAACTATTTATTTAACATTTGATGACGGGCCAATTCCAGAATTAACTCCTTGGGTGCTTGACCTATTAAAAAAATATAAAATCAAAGCTACTTTTTTTTGTGTTGGTGAAAATATTACTAAGTATCCTGATTTATATAAACGAATAATTGATGAAGGTCATAAAACTGGAAATCACACTCAAAATCATTTAAAGGGTTGGAAAACAAAGAATAAATTTTATTTCAGAAATGTAGAAGAATGTAATAAACTAGTTAATTCTAGGCTATTTAGACCACCATATGGTCGCATAAAATTATCTCAATTCAAGTTTCTTTCAACCAATTACAAAATTGTATTTTGGGATGTTTTAAGTCATGATTACAATATTAATATTAGTCCTGAAACTTGTTTAGATAATAGCATCAAATACACAAGAAATGGCAGTATTATCGTTTTTCATGACAATCTAAAAGCGGAACGAAATTTAAAACACACCTTACCCCTTTACATAGAGCATTTTTTAAAATTTAATTACATTTTTTCAACATTATAATGCATTTATTTAACTAAAACATTAACTTTATAAACCCATATTATAAAAACATCAACAAATGAATTTTAAAATACATTTTTTTTCCGCTTTAGTTCTTACTTTACTATTTTCTTGTACAACTAATTCTCCCTTAAAGACAGAAACATTTAAGGTGTGGGGCAATTGTGAAAAGTGTAAAAAAACAATTGAAAGTGCTTCAGGAATTGAAGGTGTCACTGAAAAAAAATGGGATGTTGAATCCAAGTTAATGACGGTAACATTTGACACAACAAAGGTTAAACTTGAACAAATTCAGCAAATCATTGCAAAATCGGGTTATGACAATGATAAATATTATGGTGATGATTACGCTTATGACAAGTTAGAATCTTGTTGCCAATATGAACGCAAACCTTTTGAATAAATAATTAGAGAATAAGACTATTTGAATATTTTTCAGGAATTTCAAATAGAATTTGCTTTATTTCTTCAATATCTTCGGTTGTAACCAATTTCATTCGCGTTTCTTTAAAATGATCAACTCCTTTAAAGTAATTTGTATAATGAGGTCGCATTTCTAAAACGCCTAATTTTGGGCCTTTCCACTCTATTGATTTTTCGAAATGAGATAAGCAAACCTCAACCCTATTTTGAATTGTTGGCTTTGCTAAATGAGTACCAGTATTTAAATAATGTTTTATTTCATTAAAAATCCAGGGATAACCAATACTTGCACGACCTATCATCATTCCGTCCAAACCGTATGTATTTTTATATTCTAAAGCTTTTTCGGGAGAGGTAATATCACCATTCCCAAAAATAGGAATATGCATTCGTGGATTATTTTTCACATCTGCAATATATTTCCAATTTGCAGAACCTTTATACATTTGCGCACGAGTGCGACCATGAATAGTTAATGCCTTAATACCAATATCTTGCAAACGTTCTGCAACTTCTAAAATATTAATTGAATTATCATCCCAACCTAACCTAGTTTTTACAGTAACTGGCAATGTAGTAGATTTAACAACTGCTTTTGTTAATCGCACCATTAACTCAATATCTTTTAAAACACCAGCTCCTGCCCCTTTGCAAACAACTTTTTTAACTGGGCATCCAAAATTAATATCTAATAAATCAGGTTGGCAAGCATCAACAATCTTTGCTGACATTGCCATTGCTTCTTCGTCACCACCAAAAATTTGAATACCAATAGGTTTCTCATAATCGAAAATGTCTAATTTTTTACGACTTTTTATGGCGTCTCTAATTAAACCTTCACTACTAATAAATTCGGTGTACATTAAGTCAGCACCGTATTTTTTACAAACATAACGAAATGGAGGATCGCTTACATCCTCCATTGGAGCAAGTAATAATGGAAAATCTCCTAATTCAATATTTGCAATTTTTACGATGTGTAAAGGTAGGCATTTATTTGCATCTAGTCGCAACCGCAATCTTTATCATCACACTTTTTTTTTGTAAATGATTTATAAATTTTGAAAGCAATAAAACTCAAAGCACTTCCTAAAATTATATATACTAAAATTGTTTGCATCATTGTTCTCCTATTTTATCAGGGTTTATGACTGGAATTTCATGCGTGAGAGTTTGATTTAAAACAGTAATGACAATTTTATAGGCTCCAGTTGGCAAGGCACTTAAATCCAAAACATAATATTCAACATTTTCCAAACTAAAGCCTGTAACTTTTATGTTTTGATTATTTAAAACATCTACTTGAATTCTTCCTAATTTTTTTCCTTGAATTGACAGGCTGTATTTATTATAGAAAATTGGGAGGAGAGTAATCATTCCTTGCTCAGAAATTAATTGTTTATTATACACATAGTTTTCTTTCTTTTTCATTTCTGTTTGAAATAATTGTTCTTCTGCAATATTATTTACAGATTTTTCAAATAATTTATAATTATTTTGGTAACGAGAAATAGTATCCTCTTTACTCCAAACCCTCACATAATCAACTTCAAAAGCATTTGGCCACTTAGTGCTTTCATCAGGGCCCGGGCTAAAAGCACCATTATCTTTTGCAATTGCAGTATTCAGTATTAACATTTGATCAGTTTTAAATTCTCCTTTAAAATAAGCCAAAGGCTGTCCATTCAAAAACCATTTAACATACCCTTTATCCCATTCGCCAGAAACAATATTCCAACCATCTTCCAAATTATTTTTAGCAGATATCCAAGCACCCCAATCTCTTTTTAAATTTAAAAATCCTCCTCTATAGTTTGCGCATCCATTTGGACAATGAACATCTACATGAATTTTATTATTCAATTCACCTTTCAATTCAAAGAAATCTATTTCCTCATTTGGTTCACCACCGTATAACCAAAAAGCAGGCCAGGTGCCTCTTTGACCGGTGCTTTTAAACCTTATTTCGAAATATCCATATTTGAATTTTTGTTTTGAACTTATTAAACCAGCAGTATATTTAGCAGTATAAATTTGATTTGGTAATTCAATTTTATTTTTTTTCAAAAAAACTGAATCAATTTGCCAAGGCTCTAATTTAATTTTATAATCTTCTTTATTTGAAATAAACTTTATACTCCCATCATTAAATTCCACATTCTTATTGGCAAAAACAAAATCTTGGCTCATTACTGCATTACCCCAAGGCAAACCATTTAACCATTTTTTTTCGTCTAACGTTTTATCATTAAACTCATCTCCAAATTGGTAATACCATTTTACACTTTCATCTGATTTTATTTGCCAAGATACTTGAGCATTACAAAACAGAGGTAAAAAAATTATTATTTTAATTAAATTCATGGCAATTTCAATTTATAAATTTTTAATGGTGGTATTTCTATAATCAAAGAATCTAAATATTTATTTATTGAAGGTAACTTACTTATATCATTATCACTGCAGATATGTGTAGCTCCAATTTTTATTCTTTCGATTAAAACGCCTTCGGTTAAAGTATTTTTCTGAATACCCCACCCTTTTCTGTTTAAATAGTATAATTTTATACAATTGCTTTCTTCATTATCAACAATAACTTTGGCGTTTTTAGGTAAAACAGATTGTATTTTTTTCTTATAAATCACATATTCTTTTGTAGTACCGGGATCATAAATATTCCAACGTGGGTTGCATCTTAAATAAGCTGTGATTGGACAAATAGAAATAGTCAATAATAATAAATATTTGATGAAAACTTTTTGAGATAAAACGGCATATTTTAAACCAACTAAAACAATTATAAATATTAATGGTAAAAATGGTAATAAATAATAATCATGAACTTTTGTAATCATATTAATTTCATAAAAAAAATAACAACAACCTAAAAAAGCAACTAATAAAAAAGAGCTGTGAATTTGATTTTTAAAATTTATATTTTTTAACAAAATTATAAATCCAATGATAAAAAAAGGAAGGGTGGCATAATTAACCAATAATTCAGGAACTGTTGAAAATAGGTTAAATTGAAATATATCCCAAAACTCAAAAAGATTAATTTTATTTTCAAAAACACCTGTAACTACTCCATTTCCATTCCAAGAATTTATAACTAAAACATACCAAGTAATTGAAGGAAGACAGATTAAAAAAGGAAAAAAAAGATATTTCAAATTGAGCTTAACACCTTTTATATTTGAAACAAATTTTGA
>JAYVIS010000381.1:0-10859 GCA_043769975.1 Bacteroidota bacterium | reverse complement strand
AAATCTAATTCAATAATTACAAGGTCAAATGAAAATTCAATTAAGTATTTATTTAATTCAATTTCTGTATGAGCAATATAAATGGCATAGTCCTTTTCTTTTAAAAACGAAATTGCTTTTAAAATTTGACTTTTTTCGTTTACACAAAATAAAATATGGTATTTTTTTTCCATTTATAAAAAAAGGGCACGAAGAGTATTCGCGCCCTTTACTTTTTAATTAAAATTATTTATTGATAACCAATTTTTTTGTTTCTTTTGAACCATTAGCTTCTAATGAAATATAATATATTCCACTTGATAAGCTTGAAGTATTAATTGAAACTGTGTTGTTTCCTTTTACGAAATCATTATTTTGAGCTACTAGAGAAACTAAATTTCCTAATACGTCATAAATAGAAATTGTAACTTTATTATTCTCAACAAGCGTAAAAGAGATATTAGTATTTTGGCTTGCTGGATTAGGATAAACACCAACAGAAGAAATAGTATTTTCTGTTTCATTTATACCAACAAATCCACCTGTAAATTGTGGGCCACTAAAACTAGCACCTGTTGAAGCAGTTGAAGTACCTAATAAACGGAAATCACTATTGTCATATAAATTAGTTGGAAATGCATTTACAAATGCAACTTGCGCAACAGTTTTAGTAGTATCAATAGAATTTGTACCAGCATAAACATTATACCAAGCAGAGTTTGCGCCACCAGCATCAAAAACAAATTTAGTAGCAACGTCAGTTGTAATTATTGTATTTTTAATAACACCTAATGAATCAATACTTGTTGTTGCATTGTAGTTATCAAAAGAAATACCATCTTTTAAATGCCATCCTTTTTCCCAACCAACAATAATTGAATTATGAACAGAAATTGCAGTATTTCTTCTTGTATAAATACCTCTTTCAAATTTTTCACCAACTGGTAAAGTTGTTAATCCATTTCTTTTTGGGCCAACCATAGTCATATTAGAAAAAACCGCTCTTGTGATTGGTAATCTACCTAATCCTGTTCCAAAATTATCAGATTCAAATCCATTAGAATCACCAGCAGCATCCGAAAGATCTTTATCTTTAACAGCTAATCCAAATTGGATACGACCAGAATAACCAAAGTCTGTATCAAAGTCATCATCTAAACCACGAAAAGCAATTAAATATTTTGCATCAACTGCACCACCAAACCATTCAAATGAATCATCGCCTCCAAAAGAAACCTGAATATGATCAATTTTAGTTCCTGAACCTACACCACCCATTGTTAAACCATTTAACTCAGAGTTTGGAGTAGATGATAAAGCAACACCAGCAAATTCAATACGACAATAAGACATTACACCAGAATTATCAGCATTATTTGTTCCACCATATAAAATTTCAGGGAAATTTGTTGCAAAACCTTCTATATAGTTTGTTTTAGTAGTTCCTACAGTACAAGTAGCACAAGCAGTATTAAGTATACCATTTCCTAACATAACAACTCCACCCCAATCTGCTGGTAATCTACTGTTTTGATTTGAAGTAAAAACAATTGGTTGAGTTGCAGTTCCTTGTGCATTTATTTTTGCACCTGCTGTAATAATTAAACATGCTTTAGAAGTTTTATCACCTCTAATAACTGTTCCTGGCATAATTGTAAGTGTGTTACCTGGTGTAACTGATATATTACCTACTAATAAATAAGTGTTACCTGAAGTCCAAGTAGTATTTGTTGTAATGTTTGTTGAAATTGTTGTTGTTGCAACAGGATAAACCGTAATTTCTGGATCCCAATTTGCCCAACCAGCTGACCAATCGTTAGATGATGTTCCAGATAATCCGTCAGTTATTGGAAATGCACCTTTATAAGATGTAGAAGTCCAAAATGTTGTTTGAGCATTTGCCGACATGGCCAACAAAGCTAAAGCTGCTAATGTGTAAATTTTTTTCATTTTGTGTGTGTTTTTTGTTTTTGTTTTTTTTATTTCACAAAACTAATTTCACAATCTTAGCATTACGTTAACCGTCGTTTACCTTTATATTACTTATACTTTAAGATTAAGTAAAGTGATTACACTTTAAGATAACATTGTGTTAACATTACAACTAGTCTGTCTAAAATAAGCCTTAACTAAAAAAAGTCCGCAATTAATAATTACGGACTTCTTATAAATTAATTTGATTATTTAAATTTATAACTTAAAGATAAACTTATAGTAGGTGCAAGTTTTGTATTGAGCATTACATTATCAGAAGCAGAGGAATGCTGAAATTCTTTATTTGTGTTTAGCGCATCTTTATCAAATTTTCCATTTTTATTTATATCTTGATAATAAATTAAATTTTGCGCTATTGCATCTCTAACATTTAATTTAATTTCTATTTTTTCGTTAAATGTTTTAGATAATTGCAAATCCAAAACATGTCGAGGGTTCTCCCAAATATTTGGTTCATCTGAATTTCCAACAATGATGATACGTTTTCCAACATAATTGTACGAAAGGCTTATTCCAAAATTATATTTAGTATCCATATATTGCAATCCAGCATTTATAATTATTGGACTTTGTCCTTGTAATGGTCTTGCTTCCACATAATTTAATTTTGACACATCAACTTCTGATTTTATATAAGAAAAGTTTGTAAATAAAGTAGTTCCGTTCAAAAATTTAGAAGAATCACTTTTAAAAATAGTAGATAATAAAACTCTGTACTCAAATTCAACACCCATATTTTTTGCTTTCGCAACATTTGCATAATTTATAGAACGAATTTGTCCATTACCTGCAATTTGCTCAATTGCATCTGTTAAGTCTTTATAAAATCCAGAAACTGATATAATTTGTCCAGGTTTCTTAGGATAATATTCAAATCTCAAATCATAATTATTTATAGTTGCTCTTCTCAAATTTTCATTTCCAGAAGTTTGATAATCCGTCACAAAATCATAAAAATTAAAATTAGCTAACTCTCTAAATTCCGGTCTATTTACTGTTCTATAATAAGCAGCACGTATATTAAAACGTTCATTAACAGACCAAACTGCATTTATTGAAGGCAAAAAATCGATTACCGTAGTATCTTTTGTTTTTTTTGTGAAATCAGGATTAAGTAATGATAACGACTGCGTATAAGATTCAACACGTAACCCATAAATAAAACGGAGCTTATCAAAAAAACGAGAATCAGACATGATATAACCTGCATTGAGGATAGACGATGCTTGGTATGAATCAATATAAGTTGTGGATTCAGAAAGTTTAAACCCTCCATCGTAAATTCCTGGCCCATCAACATAACCAATATTTTGTTGAGAAAAAATTTGATTTTCATCCAATAAAAGCAAGTCATTATTAAATAATGTAGCTGTTGGATTTGTTGGAGAACGTGGGTTATTAAACTTAGTGTATCCTAATAAACGCGCAGTAAAATCCCTTGTTCTATATTGATTAAATCCACCTATTTTAACATCATGTTTTGTGTTTTTAATTTCAAAGACTTTTGATATATCATATTTAATGCTGTAAATGCTTTCTTTTGTTTTGGCAAAAAACATAGAACCAGAACTTGTTGGCCCAACCGCATTTTCAAGAATCTGGGCAGCATATTTAACTGAATCTGATTCTGAAGCACTTATTTTTTGATAAACCATTCTTCTTAAGTTTGGAATATCTCTTGTGATATCACTTATTCCGCCAATCCATTTTATTTTTATTTTTCCTTTTGGAATAAAATGATCTCCATTTAGTTGGCCTGAATAAATATTATTTTGCGTAAAAAATCGAACATTTGACTTTTGCCATGCTGGATTTGTAATGTCACTAGCATCATAAATTCCTTTTCGTGTAATTGTTTTATTATCTGTATTGATTGAATACAAATTTTTAAAACCGATTTGATTATTATCATTTAATTTATATGAAAGATTCCATAATACACTCGTAAGAACATTGGTTGCATAAGTGGTATCCTTAAAATCTCTTACTTTTGTAACAATATCTCCCTGCTCATCAAACTCTCTTCTGTCAGAAATTGTAGTTGCGCTCGTGCTATTATAAGTTAAGGCAAAAACACTACCAAAATCACGTTTAAATAGTTTTAATACGTTAGAATTAATAAACTGAAGATTTAAATTTGGCAATGCCGTTTTTGTTTGTAAACTCCAATCATAATTAAGATCTTTAGCTGGTTGAATTTTAGCAGGATTAGATTCGATAGTTGAAAATTCTTTTGTAGAAGGAGTTGAGCTTGGCAATTGTCTAGAACCATCATCAAGTCCTAACCAATCTGTTTTTCCACCTTTGTATGTTTTAAAATCTTTAAATGTTGTAAGCGAATTATATCCGCCAGAAATTGAAATACTTGTGGCATTTTTATCGGGAATATTCTTTGTGTTAATTAGAATAACACCACCTGCAAAATCACCAGGTAAATCGGGGGTGGCTGTTTTTAAAATAACCAGATTATCTAAAATAGCTGAAGGAAAAATATCAAAAGCAAAAGCTCTTTTATCACTCTCTGAACTTGGCAACGGAGAGCCATTTAAATAGGCTGTATTATAACGGTCACTCATACCACGAATAATAGCAAATTTATTATCCTGTATACTGGCTCCACTTATTCGTTTTAATACATCACTTGTATTTTTATCAGGAGTTTTTTTTATGCTTTCTGAAGAAATTCCGTCACTGACACTAGCATTGTTTTTTTGCATTACAAACAATGTATTGGTGTTTTCCTTATTCATTTCTGCCTGAATAACAACTTCTCCTAAAGTTGCAGAAGATGACTGCTCAAGCGTTATATTAAATGTAGTGACATCATTTGCTTTTATAACGACATCAACAAATTTTTTGCTTTCATAAGTAATATAACTACAAACAACGTTATATTTTCCAGGTTTTAAATTTCCTAACGAAAAGTTTCCATCAAAATCACTTGCAGTTCCTATTGTAGTTCCCTCAATTACAACTGCAGCGCCAGGTAATGTTTCTCCTGTTTTTCCATCAACTATTTTTCCAACTAATTTACCGTTTTGAGCATTTGCAAGGAATGTAAATACTATTAATATAAGTGCGATTACTTTTCTTTTGAACATGTTCTCTATTTTTCGTGTACAAAAAAACAAAGTCAAATTAAGATTAATGTCAAGCTAATATTACCATAACATTAAATTGAAATATAAAAACATGGTAAATTTTAACGATTACTTAACATTAAAGTGAGTGAAACTCCAAACCAACTAAACTTACATCGTCTGTTTGGTGTATCCCATCTTTCCAAGTAGAAAAAATAAATTCAATAAATTCTTTTTGGCTGTCCATGGAAAATGTGTGATAATGCAATAATAAATCTAACAATTTTTTTCGGGTGAATTTTTTCTTATTGTCGCTATTGTATTGATGCTTAAACCCATCTGAGAAAAAATAGAGTTTTGCGTTCTTTTTTAAATCAATTCTAAACGTATCAAAGATCCTATTTTTTTCAATTTGCCACCCACCAATTGGATATTTATTTCCATTGTACAACTGAATAGTTTTATTTTGACAAATAGCAAACTCGCCACCAGCACTGGCATATTGAAACTCCCAAGTTTTAGTATTATAAGAAATAATCGTTATATCCATCCAATCATTATTAAAAACCGAATCGTTTTCATTATTAAAGGTTTCAATCCATTTTTTATCAAGTTCTGTTAAAATATCGCCAACATTTTCAATGTCTTTTTGGATGACATAATTTAACAAACTTATTCCTAAAACAGAAAGCATTGCTCCTGAAACACCGTGTCCAGTGCAATCTGAAAGTGCAAAATATACTGTATCATTTTTTTTTGTTAACCAATGAAAATCACCTCCAATAATATGTTGGGGCTGATGCATAACAAAAAAGTCTTTGACCATTTTTTTAAAATGTCTATCCTTCGGAAATAAACCATTTTGGATAGTTTGAGCGTAGTGTAAATTCGAATCTGTTTTTGAAATGACAGAATAATCATTGTTTAGAAGCATATTGCAAATATCAGAATAGCGTTTAAACAATGCGGTTACTGAATATTAGCTTATCATTAATTTTAAGTTAGGGCATAAAAAAAGCTCTACATTATATGAAGAGCTTTTAAACTAATTTTTTAAATAAATTATTATAATACACTATAATTTGTAGACTTAATTAATTTGCCATTTTCATCCCATTGATTCCAAATTCCAGTTTTTTCACCGTCTTTGTAAACCATTTCAAATAGCTTAACACCAGCTTCATTATACACAAACCAATTTCCGTCTTTTTTATTGTTTAAATAAGATGCTTGAGCAATTAAATTTCCATTTACACTATAACGTGTCCATAAACCAAACTTTAAATTATTTTCATAATTACCAACTTCCATTGGCTTTCCATTTTCATGGTTTTTCACAAAAGCACCATTAAGTTTTCCGTCTTTTATGGTCAATTCTTCTTTTATTTTACCATCCGCAAAGTAAACAATATACTTACCCGAATACGCTAACCCATTTTGAAAATACTCCCCATTTTGAAAAATAATGGCTTGAGATTCTTTATTAGTAAATGAAATGTCTTGAGATACTGCGATTCCTGATACAAGAATACAAAGTGTTAAGATTAAATTTTTCATGATTGGGTCTGGTTTTAAAATGTTAGAATGAAATCCTATACAAAAATACCAATAAATCAATTATTATCGTAATAATAACTAAAACTTAACATTAACTTTACATTGCGGCTTTTTATTCCTCAATCAAATTAACCTCTAAATTATTTGTTTGTCCTGATAAATCAGCCAAAGTAAGCGTTTTGGTATTATAACCAACTTGAGTAAACTCTAATTTAAATTCTTTATCATCTTTCAATTTCAAATAAATAAAGAAATTTCCGTTTAAATCTGAATAAATTGTTTTTTCGCAATTGGTTGCAGTAATACTAACTCCTGCCAATAATTCATTGTGATTTGCATCAATAATTTTCCCACTAAAAATGATTGTTCTTTCCTTAGGATCGTTATTAGCAGTGCATAAATTAGAGCCAATAACAAAAAACAAGATTAGAGTAAAGAATATTTTAATTTTTGCGTTCATTTTAGTTGTGTAAATTTTACAATACAAACTAACACAACTAACTTAAAGTTACTCTTAACTCAATATTACGAAATTGTTAAATCCAGAAATGCGCCTATGAAATTTTATTATTCTTGATTTTAACCAAACTAGTATTTAAAATAATGATGCAATTGATACCAAGCGTTGCCGTATCTTCAATCTTTTTTTCTGGGAATTGAAACTTTAACTCCTTGTGAAGGGTTTTATATAAAGCTAAAAACAACTCGATATCCTTAATCACTTTTTTAGTAACTCTGTGCTTTAAATTAGGATTGATTACCAACTCCTTTTTTATTTGCATCACTAAGTTTTGTGTTTTTACCTTTTGATCAATTAACTCTATACTAAATTCATCTTTTACAATTTGTTTCAAAGCTTTATTAACCAAAATATAAGACAAACTCAACGATTCAATGAAAAATTTGGAGTCAAATGCTTTTTTATTTTTTTCAATTAATAGTTTAATTGTAGTTGCCATAATGTTTTATTTACATGCCAAATATATCATGAAGAATGTATACTTATTATTAAATAATAAAAGGTAACTTCGTAAACATGACATCTAAGTCCTTAAATATAATTGATTTTATTGACAAAAGTTTTAATGAATTAATTATCGATGTAAGAGCGCCCATTGAATTTGAAAAAGGTCATATGACAAATGCAATTAATATACCTTTATTTGAAGACGTTGAAAGAGCAGAAATTGGAACTCTCTACAAACAAAAAGGAAAAGACATTGCTGTAAATCGTGGTTTAGAAATTGTATCGCCAAAATTAGTTCCATTTGTTAATCACGTAAAATCATTATCAAAAAACAAAAAAGTATTTATTTACTGTTTCAGAGGTGGAATGCGAAGCAATAGTTTTGCTTGGCTCATGAATACATCAGGTTTGGATGCAACTATACTTGAAGGAGGTTACAAAAATTTCAGAAATCATGTATTAGAATTTTTTGAACAGAAAAAAAAATTAGTGATTATTGGAGGAATGACAGGAAGTGGGAAAACAGATTTATTAAAAAAATTAGATAAAATCGATTTTCAAACCATTGACCTAGAAAAACTAGCAAATCACAAAGGCTCAGCGTTTGGAACCATTAATGAAGAAAAGCAAAAACCTCAACAAATTTTTGAGAACAATTTATTTCATCAATTAAGATTGCTTGATCCTAAAAAAATAATTTTAATTGAGGACGAATCGCAAACTATTGGATTTAATAAAATACCCCATGGCCTTTGGTTACAAATGAAAAAAGCAACTATCATTAAACTTGAAATACCATTTGAATTACGTGTTCAAAAATTAGTGCAGGATTATACAACCACAAACATTGAAGCCTTAAAGGTTTGTGTTAAAAAAATTGAACAAAACTTAGGAACTCAAAATGCAAATTTATGTTTAAAATATTTGGATGAAAACAACTTAACGGATGTTGCTAGATTAACTTTAAAATATTATGACAAAGCCTATTCATTTACTTATAATAAAAAAACAACTCAAGTTATCATTCCTTTAGTATTAGATACAATGAATGTTGAAGAAAATACTTTAAAAATAAAAGAGTTAATAAACTCATTAGATATTTACAATGCAAATTAAATTAACACAATTCAGCAAAGCCTCTGGTTGCGGTTGTAAAATAGCACCAGCCATATTAGAAGAAATATTAAATGGTTGCAAAACAGATTCTGTTTTTAAAAATTTATTAGTTGGTAATGACACAAAAGATGATGCCGCTGTTTACGAAATAGATAATGATAATTGTATTATTAGTACTACGGATTTTTTTACACCAATAGTTGATGATGCTTTTGATTTTGGAAAAATTGCTGCAGCCAATGCAATTAGCGATGTATATGCAATGGGTGGAAAACCAGTAATGGCAATAGCCATTTTAGGTTGGCCTACAGATAAAATACCGGCCACTTTAGCACAACAAGTTATAAAAGGCGCACAGGAAATTTGCAAACAAGCTGGCATTCCATTGGCCGGCGGACATAGTGTTGATACTCAAGAACCATTGTTTGGATTAGCAGTAACAGGGATTGTGAAAAAACAAAACATTAAAAAAAATAATGCCATTAAACAAAATGATGTTTTATACCTTACAAAGCCTTTAGGGATTGGCGTTTTAAGCACGGCATTAAAAAGAGGATTATTATCAGAAGCAGATTATTCAATTTTACTAAAAGAAACAACAACCTTAAATAGTATTGGAGAAAAACTTGGAGAATTAACTTTTGTAAATGCCGTAACCGATGTAACTGGTTTTGGTTTTATTGGGCATTTATTAGAAATGTTGGCCAACACAAATTGTACGGCAGTGATTGAAAAAGAGCGGGTGCCAATAATTAATTCAGCAAAAGAATTTGCCTCTAAATTTGTTTTTCCTGATAATACAACACGCAATTATAATGATCAAATAAAACAAGTTGATGGTTTAACTAATTTGGATTTTATATTTTATTGCGACCCACAAACCTCTGGAGGCTTATTGTTTAGCGTGAATAAAGAAAATGAAAATGAAATGGATTTGTTTTTAAAAAACAATCAACAATTTTATGCAAAGGTTGGCAACGTTATAGAGAAGAAAGAAAAAGCAATTTTGTTCGTTTAATCTTTTATTATTTAGACTCAGCTAATTTTTGTTGAAATAGTTTCCAATCCATATTCCATGGATCTGTTTTTCGAACTGGAGCAATATCACTATGTCTTAAAACATAGTTTATAGTGTGTCGTTTTTTAATGCTGTTTATTAAAGCAATGAGTGCAATAACTTGTTTATCGGTTGGAGATTCTTTGTAAGATGTCATAACTTCAATACCTATAGAACAACTATTTACATCTGTTCTTCCATCTGGTAAACTGCTTTTACCAGCGTGATACGACACATTTTGTTCATAAACAACTCTATAAACAATTCCATCTCTTCCAATAACATAATGTGCCGACACTTTATAAGTTGAAAATTGTTTTAACACTAAATCAATATCATAAAAATCACCACCTGAATTATTAAATGTTGAATGCACAATAACTGCATCTACTTTGCGATTTTGAGAAACGGCATACCCAAAATTAACTCTTTTGTCAATTATAGTTAATGAATCACCAGCAATAAGCGAATGACTACAAATTATAAATAGGATGATAATAAAAATTACTGAGTGTTTCATTTTATATTTTTAAAATATGTTTTGCTGATTTCTTTATTGTAAAGATACAATGTTTAATAAACTTTTACAATATGAGAATAAATGCCTTTAGAGACAGAATTATTTTTGCAAATGACGAAGCAGAATACACAAAAAAAACTGAGTATTATTAGATATTATTCGAGAATTCTTCCATTTACATAGGAATTATTTCGTTTGATTTTTACACCTTTCACAAAAGGAAATTTCCTTGTCCAGTAATATCGCTTCCTTTCATTTACGAGAAACGGTGTCTTGTTTTCAAACTCCTTTGCTAATTTCTCCTCTTTGCTAATACTCACGTAATATGGAGTTCTACTAAGTTTGTCTGATTTGGATTCTAATTGTTCTGTTTTCAAAGAGTCTTTTGTTTGGCTAAAAGATGTTTTGGCAGTGATTGTTAAAAGCAAAGATGAAATAAATGCGAAATATTTAATTTTTTCCGGAACCTCTATTGGTTTTATAAGAGTTGTGTCAATTTGTTCAATTCTGAAACGTCCACATAAACTTCCATCCGTTTCTTGTCTATTTCCTTGAATTACATTTATCTTTTCCCCAGTAAAGTCTATA
>JAYVIS010000380.1:0-2067 GCA_043769975.1 Bacteroidota bacterium | reverse complement strand
GCCAAACAATTGTTAATGGCACATTGGCTAGTTTTTCCGATGCAACATCTAAACAATTAATCCGCCAAGAATTTACACGCATAGGTTTAAAATATGACGGCAATAAATGGGCTTTGTCTGGAATTTTTAAACGTCAAATCTTCACTAGACAACCAACTGTTATTCGTAATCGATATAACGCCCAATTGGAAGTGCCTACCAATACAATTTTAGGAGAAGAACAAGATTCTATAAATGGCATCACAACTTTCAGAACTATAAACAATGAATTACTAACCGTTCCAACAAACCATATAAACTATGTATAAACCAAGTATAGAGCAATTAAAAAAAGCTATGTTGAACAAAGGTTATCCTTTAAAAACTGGCGAATGGGGATTAAATATTATTGGAATCAGAAATGATAACTCTAAGCCTAATTCTTTTGACGATACACTTTGTGTATTATTTACAGACCATTATGGCGATGAAACAATAGTAACTTTTTCTTGCACAACGGACGCTGGTCTGTATTGGTTATTGCATCCAATGAATGTTGATGGTTGCATTATCATGAAAGAAGGGCATTATACAGATGTCTATAAAGTGGGTTTGCATAGAGGTTATAAAGCTTTAGAGCAAATTGGTAATATCCGTTATGTAAGAGATAATAATAAGGATTCTGTTTTAGATTTTGATTCTAAAAATGAAGTGGTTGGAAATTTTAAAACAAATATCCATCACGCAGCACTACCAGAAAACAGCATCATCGTTGACAAATGGAGTGCTGGATGCCAAGTGATTAATAAAGGTTGGTTAGAGTTTTTAGAATTATGTGAACAGTCCATTTTAATTACTGAAAAAAATAAATTCTCTTATACACTTTTAAATATTAAGGATTTAAAACACGCTTAATGCAAAAAATGTTATCCATATTAAAAAAGTTTGGCTACGAAGTTTATGATAAGCCCTACCAACTCAACATTATTGGAGTTAGGAGCGAGGCAACTGTATCAAATCGTTTTGATGATAAACTTTACGTTCTTTTTAAAAATGGAAACAACCAATGGGAAACTTACGATTATACGATTACAACTGATCCTGGCACTTATTGGTTATTACATCCTATGCAAGTTGACGGCACAGGAATTTTAAAACATGGTCAGTATGTGGGCGCATACCAAATCGGTTTACACAAGGGGCAATATAAAGCTCTAGTTCAAAGAAAATCTGTAACTCTAGTCAGAGATTATGACCGAAATGCCATACTGGATTTTAATAATGGTAGAGAAAGTACAGGTTTATTCGGAATTAATATACACAGGTCGTCCATACACGGCGTAACTAAAACAGTAGGCAAATGGAGTGCAGGCTGTCAGGTCTTTGAGAAAAATGAGGACTTTATACATTTTATGAGTTTGTGTGAGAAACACCGCTTATACAATGGCAATCATTTTACCTATACACTCATTGATTTTAGAGCCTTACGCCGAATGTCAGCTCGATATGCTATTTATGGTACTCTTGGTTTAGCTTCTTTAATTACACTCTTAGTTATTACCGTAAAGTCAGTTCACCAAAGAAAACAAAAACGATTAATTAAAAATAAATAAATCATGCAACATATCATAAGCATATACAACAGCATATTTCCACACACGAGTTTGTCCGATTGGTTTTTTGCCTTTTTAGGATTACTACTTCATGTTGTGATGAAATTAAAAACAGTTCCTATCGCACAATTTAAGTGGCACATTTTACTGAGCAACTTTTTATGGGTTTGGATTATCGCCCTAATAACTATTGTCATTTGCTTAGGAACTCTGCCCACCTACTTAGATAGTTATTCCGTTTTGGATTCAGCTTTAATAGGCTATTCATCCAGTAGCATCATTCGTCAATTATTTAAACAAAAACTTTCAAAACTAGGAATAGATGAGAATTAAAGGAAAAGTAATAAAAGCAGAAACCATTACCATGTGGTTAAATGTATTGAGTTTTATAGTGGGGTTTATTTTTTATATCCGATTAGAAAATAAATACGAAAATCCTACACCGATTATTCAGGCCAGTTCTTCTACTCAGGAT
>JAYVIS010000379.1:0-14922 GCA_043769975.1 Bacteroidota bacterium | reverse complement strand
GAGCTTCTTGCGGCGGAACAGGTGTGCCAAACATCATTCCCGCAGCTTCGACACGTGCTAAAATGGGAGTTATAAAAAAGATGCCAATTTGGAAACCAGCAACTCAAAATGGAAAGAAAGTCCCTTGTTCAGTTACTGTTCCATTTAACTTTTCGCTACAGAATTAGTCTACCGCCCAAATCCGCAGCATTGGTAATGCTTCGCTAACATTTAAAAGCCCAATGATTAAAACCGTTAGTTTTTTGTTTTCGCAAATTGCGCCTGCACGAAAGACCTAACAGGTTCTGTTAACGTATTGACCATTAAATCACGTTCAAATCCATTTATAAAACTTTGTGCTAAAGTGTTTTTACGTTTTATTAAACAAATTAAAACTCTTATATTTATTTGCTGTTATATTCTGCCTTATGTTTCGATATTTCTTTTTCTTGGCTTTTCAAATAGGGTTTTTTTCACATTTTAAGGCACAGGTTACCAAAGCAGATTATTATAACGTTATCGATAATAAAGTATTTACATTTTCTAAACAAAAGCCAGATGCTCCTTTTGATACAATCACTGCTTTTGTAAATACAAATTTTCAAAGTCAGGAAGATAGAGCCAGAGCATACTATACATGGATTGCTTTAAATATCTCATATGATGTTGAGCACATGAAAGAATTGGACTTGATGCAATTATTTAATGTAAGTATTGAATCAAGTGCTAATCAAAAAGGATTGGCTGTTATTAAAAACAAAAAAGCAGTTTGTGAAGGCTATTCTAACTTGATGGTAGATTTATGTGCAGCTTCTTCTATTCCTTGTTTTATGGTATGTGGTAACACCAAAACACCAAGTGGCGACATTCCTGAAATTTTGCACGCTTGGAATGTTTTAAGAATAGATTCTGCATGGGGATTTTTGGATATCACTTGGTCTAGTGGTTACGTAGACTTTTCCGGTAAATATGTAAAACGTTTTTCAAATTTGTATTTCATGCCTAAACCAAAGAAATTTATCAAAGACCATTTTCCTTTAGACCCAATGTGGCAGTTGTTAAAAAATCCATTTACTAAAAACGATTTTGAAAATGATAGCCTTACAGTGTCGCGTGAGCCTTTGTTTAATTTTCCGGATTCGATAAAATATTATAGAGCTCAGTCAATAAAACAAAGACATTACTTTGATTTTTTACATTATTATAATGCTGATCCAGATAATAGAAATTACGCCAAAAATTTAGATATTATTAATAATAATTTGGTTGCTGACGAATTAAATAGAGGTATTGCTTATCAAACTGATTTTATTGAGCTAAACAAAAATAAGTTAGTTAAAAAACCTACAATTACTGATTGCAATAATGCAAAAGAAATGTTGGACAGTATTAGTTCTTGTAATAATAGAGCAGAAGCTATTTTGTCAAAAATAGAAGCCCGCACTCCAGAGTATAAACCTATTTTTGCAAGTATGCTATTTAGCATCGTTTCCAATAAAAATATTATTAAAACAAACTACGCATATTTGGTTAGACTTAGAAAAACAATTCCTAAGAAGAAGTAGAGATATTTTATTTTGACCTAGTTGGTGTTATCTCTATATCGTCCTCGTTTGTAACGAGGACGTTTTAGATTGCGTTTGTAACGCACGATATAAAGGCTAAAATTTCAAAATTGAAATCTTTAAAAAACGATTCGTCGCCAAAAAAATAAATGCTACACTTTGTAGCAATCAACTGCTATAAAATAACTTTCCTTTGTATTAATATTTATTGAGCGTATAATTATGGTAAAGAAAGAGAGTGTGTTAGTTGTTCCCGATGAGATAGTGATGAATAAAATTTACATCATCAGAAATCATAAAGTGATGCTGGATAGAGATTTGGCGGAGTTGTACGGTGTTAAAAGTATTAGGTTACGTGAGCAAGTTAAACGTAATATCACAAAATTTCCAGAGCATTTTATGTTTCAGTTAACTGAAATTGAAGTTGAAATAATGGTATCGCAAAATGCGATACCCTCAAAATCACATTTAGGTGGAACTTTACCATTTGTTTTTACAGAACATGGTGTTTTAATGTTAGCAAATGTTTTGAAGAGTGAACGAGCCGTTCAGGTAAGTATTCGAATCATAGAATTATTTGTAAAGTTGAGAGAGATGCTTTTAACAAACACTGAACTAAAATATGAAATCGAAAAAATTAAAAGAAAATTGGACAATCAAGATAAAAACATGGAAATAGTTTTTAGGTATTTAGATGAATTACTTGATAAAAAAGAAAACCCGAAACCAAGAGTAAAAATTGGTTATAAATTACCAAAGAAATAATCAATACTATTTCTTCATAAGGATCTTTTCTAAAAACAAAAACACCTATCTGGTGATTAATACAGATAGGTGTTTTTATAATTTTTAAAATGTAGGTTCTACAAAGTTGTCATGTCAATTACAAAGCGGTATTTCACATCGCCTGCTAACATACGTTCAAAAGCAGTGTTAATATAATCCATTTTAATAACTTCCACATCCGATACAATGTTATGTTCGGCACAGTAATCTAACATCTCTTGAGTTTCTGGTAAACCACCAATTAATGAACCTGCTAAACTTTTACGTCCACCAATTAAACTAAATGCCATTATTTGAGAAGGTGTTGGAGGAGCGCCCACACAAATCATAACACCGTTAGTATCTAGCATAGCTAAATAGTCGTTGTAATTATGTGGTGCAGAAACCGTATCAATAATAAAATCAAATTTTCCTGTTAAGGCACTTAATTGCTCCGTATTTTTAGTGTTAGCAAAATGATGCGCACCTAATTTACGAGCGTCTTGTTCTTTACTTGAAGATGTGCTCAACATGGTTACATCTGCACCAAATGATGATGCAAATTTTACCGCCATGTGTCCTAAGCCACCTAAACCAACAACAGCCACTCGGTGGCCTTTGCCAACTTTCCAATGACGCAATGGAGAATAGGTTGTAATGCCAGCACACAATAATGGTGCAACTGCTTCTAAAGGTAATTTATCCGAAATTCGTAAAACAAAGGCTTCGTCAACTACAATTAGTTTAGAGAAACCGCCATAGGTGAATCCTCCTAAATGTTTGTCTTTACTATTGTAAGTGCTAGTTGCACCGTTTCTGCAAAATTGTTCTAATCCTCTTTGGCAATTATCGCAATCTCTGCATGAATCTACCAAACATCCTACACCAGCTAAATCGCCTACTTTAAACTTTTTAACATGGTCGCCCACTTTTGTAACACGACCAACAATTTCGTGACCAGGTACAACTGGAAAATTGGTTCCGCCCCATTCGTTTCGCACTTGGTGCAAGTCGGAGTGACACACGCCACAATACAAAATATCAAATTGCACATCGTGAGGTCCAACATCTCTTCTGTTAAAATCAAAATTGCTTAATGCTTCTCCAGCACTTTTAGCTGCATATCCTTTGGTTAACGACATAATTTTATAAATGGTTAGTGATGAATGATTAAATAATAATCAATGTAAAAGTACATTAAAAAAGTAACAGCATGGAGTTGTAATTGTTTAAATGTTTTTAGGTTGAGGTATTAACCTTTTGGGAGTTTTTTATTCGGATTTATGCTGCTAAGTTTTTATACAATAAGCGTTTAGCAATTGGTAAAAAAGTTTCTTCATCTCGTCCTCGTTTATAACGAGGACGTTTTAGAGGTGCGTTTGTAACGCATGATGTTAAAGATAGGGTTTCAATTCTAATCTTTTAAAAACGATTAGTAGCCAAAAAAATAAATGCTACACTTTGTAGCAATCAACTCCTATAAAATAACTTTCCTTTGTTTTATATTTATTGAGTCATTAATTATGGTAAAGAAAGAGAGTGCGTTAGTTGTTCCTGATGAGATAGTGATGAACAAAATTTACATCATCAGAAATCATAAAGTGATGTTGGATAGGGATTTGGCTGAGTTGTATGGTGTTGAGACAAAAGTTCTAAAGCAATCTGTTAAACGAAATATCGATATATTTCCTGAACATTTTATGTTCGAACTAACAGAGCTTGAGTTTGAAATTTTGAGGTCACAAATTGTGACCTCAAAAGATGGAAGAGGAGGAACACGTTATTTACCTATGGTTTTTACTGAGCATGGCATTTTGCAACTTTCAAATGTTGTAAGGAGTGGAATAGCGAAACAAATGAGCATTAGAATTATTGAGGTCTTTGTGAAAATGAGGCAAATGCTTACAGATAATACAGAGTTGAGGTTGGATATTGAAAAAATAAAAAGAAAATTGGATAACCAAGATAAAAACATGGAAATCGTTTTTAGGTATTTAGATGAATTACTTGAGAAAAAAGAAAATCCGAAACCAAGAGTGAAAATTGGGTACAAATTGCCAAAAAAATAAAATATAGAATGAATGTATTTAATTTTCCTTCCTTTGCCTTTTATCACCTACAAGCAATCAATGTTATTTGAAAACGTAAAATTGAGATTGATTTTATTTATCTCATAATAATTCAAATTTATTCATCAATATTAATTAGTTTACTAACTTTGATTAGAGCGATCAATTATTAAACGTTTTAATTTATAATTTTGAAAATAAAACAGACATACACGATCTTTTTGGTTAGTATAGGAATAGTCCTATTTCAATCCTGTAATCACACTCGAAAATTAATTACAGACGAAGTATTTTTAAAAGATGGAAATACTCAAACTGGTACAATTATTAAATCCGATACAGTATCCCTTAAACTAAAAAAACCGGATGAATCAGTTATAAATTATTCATGGGCACAAATTGATTCGGTAAAAGGAAAAAAATATAAAACATTTTGGATGGGTTTTAATTCAGGTTATTATAAAGTCCCTTATTTTTCGGTATTTAGAAATGAACCCTTTGCTGCAGAAAACCTAGGCGTAGAATTAAAAATTGGTATGGCTTATAGAGGAAATACCATGCATTACTTAAATCTTACAAGCGTTTCGGCTAAGCCTTATTCTGTTACAAAATTTGGATATGGCTATTTGAGGTATGTTGCAAAAAAAACGTACTTAACCAAAAATAGTTTTTTTGTAGGAAGCGAATTTAATTTGATGAACGCAGAATATAATAATGGCTCCCAGTTTACCATTGAACCATTTACTGGATACGAAACACGGCTTAACTCATATTTACGATTACATGTTAAGCTTGGTCTTCAATTTAATGTAGCTAACAAGAATCAACAAACAGGCGTAAATTTAACGGTTGGCTTACATTTTATTAAACGAAATTTTCAGAAGTACTATTCTATTTTAAATACTCAACATAGAAAATCTTTGTATTGAAAAATATAATATCATATGTATTAGTTGTTTTATGTTTTATAAAAACTTCTGCTCAAAATGGAGAGCAGGTTTTTAATGATTCAATTATACATACCTTGTATATAGAAACCAGTATGCCTGATTGGTTTAGTGTATTGGACGAAGACTATAAACAAAACATCGTAGATCCAAACCTTTATCCTCAGATATATAGAAGTTGTAATATTACTTGGGATGGACTAACGATATCGAATTGCGGCTTTAGGCAAAAAGGAAATGCCTCTAATTTATTTACAAGTTTTGGAAGAAAAAAACCATTAAAAATTTCTTTTGATGAATTTGCAAATCAAACTTTGAATGGATTAAAAAACATCAACCTCAATAATTTCACAAATGATCCTTCTTTACTGCATGATGTAATTTCTAATAAATTATTTAGAGATTGTGGAATTTTTGCCCCACGAACTTCTTACGTAAAATTGTGGGTAGATAACGAATACATAGGTTTATACCTTACCATTGAAAATGTAGATAAAACATTTTTAAAAAAGTGTTATGGTAATGCTTTCAATGATGGTAATTTGTATAAAACCGATCGAGGTGCTCAAGTTCACTTAAAATGGTTAGGTTCAGATAAAAGTGCTTATGAAGACAAAGGGCTAAAGTTAAACACAAACGAAACGGTAAACGATTGGTCGAAATTGATTTCATTCATTGATTTAATCAATAATAATAGTGAGGATGATTTTAGACAAAAATTTGAAGCAAATTTTGATGTGCATACTTATATTAAAATTTTAGCCATAGAAAAATGCCTTAGAAGTTGGGATAGTTATTGGGGAGGAGGAAATAATTTTTATTTATACGAACATCCGGATGGTATAATACGTTGGATACCTTGGGACATGAACGAAACATTTCAAGACGTTAAAATTATAAGTGGCACTTCTATTTTAGATGGTTATTTAGTTCCAGCAAATCGATTTGATGATAGGCCTTTATTAAAACGTATTTTTGAAATTGAGGATTATAAAACAGAGTATTTGAATTATTCTTGCGATTTAATACAAAGTAAATTTACATTAAGTAATTTAGGCCAATATATTTTTAATCAGCATAATTTAGTTGATGAAACGTATAAACTTGATCCAAATCGCTATAACAGGTATGATGCTTTCAAAACTTCATTAACAGAAGATAATATAGACGATGTAACTATTTCTAAATCAGGCTTTGAATTACGAATAAAATATCCGGGCATTTACCCTTTTATTCAATCTCAAAGAGAGTGGGTTGTAAAACAATTAAAAGGATGGGAGCAAAGTTGTAATATTGAAGATAAGTCGTCTTATACATTGTCAGTCTTTCCAAATCCAACAACAAATAGCATTAATGTTGCAAACTTAAATTTAGAATTTGAGTTCGCTCAATTTAAGCTGTATGATTTTACTGGCAAATTAGTTTTTGCTACTGATTATGATATTATGAATGGAGCACATTATAATTTACCATTAGAAAACATAAATTCAGGTATTTATTTGTTGCTTAAACAATCTGCAGATGGTAAATTGGGTAAAGCAAAAATTGTGGTCTTAAAATAAATTAAATTATTATGCTGCTAAGTTTTTATACAATAAACGTTTAGCAATCGGTAAAAATGTTTCTTCGTTAGGAAGTTCAGCCTTAGCCTTAAACAAATATACTGCTGGGTTTGGTAACTCTGGATTTGCCTCAATTAGTTCAGATTTAACTTTATCTACTTGATTAGAAATAGAAAGTGTATGTGTTGAAAAATAATTGCTTGTCAGGCCATATACTTCTTGTTGCAATAGGTTTATTTTTGAAAAAGCATAACTATAAACTGATACTGATTTTGATTGGTAGGGAAGTAACATAAAATACCCTTCTTTTTTATAGAGTGGTAATATTCCAATATGGTTGGTTACAATATGTTGTTCAGCAAAATCAAATATACTTTTCCCTTTTTCTAATTCTTGTTCAAACAGTGGTTCACTAAAATTAATAATTTGTTTGAGTTCATTTAATGATTCATCATTAATAATGGATTGGTATTGCAATTTTAAATTAGCGTAATCAATTCCACTTAATGTTTTTTTGAAATTATTTTCTAGTGTCGTTGTATTATTTTTTAAAAGAATCAGGTTTTTATAATGCGCTATTAATTCAGCGAAGTCAGGATATAATTTTTGTTCCTTAAAGTGCGCTTTTATGTTTTGTAAATAACCCAATACGAGGTATTTCTTGTACTCGAAGTCCATTAAATCTTCAGTTAGCCAATTTTCAGATAAAGTTCCCATACTAATTGTACGAATACGTTTTAAAATGGTTACCTGAGATTTTAAATTAATGGAGTTTATTTAATAAAATTATCAAATTTATATATTGGCGTTTATATTACAGTTATTTTATTAAATTTATGTGATGATTAATTTTTTTAATAAGCTAATTAATAGTGGTGTTAAACCAAATTACCAACCTTGGGAAATTTACCTAACACGGAAACTAAATTTAATCTCCCTAATTACAATGTGCAATTTGGTTGTTTCATTGGTGTTTTTTGAAGTAACTAGCTATACACAAATTATTTTTGAGTGCCTTCTTTCCTTAGTAGTCGTTCCATTTCTAATTCTATTAAATAAGTACAAAAATTATATTTGGACTGCTTATGGCTTTTATTTGATTGGATTTAGTTTTTTATGTTCGATGTGTCTAAAAATGGGCATCGATTCTTATATAATATTATTTTATTTTCCAATGATGATTAGTATGGTTCAGCTTTTGGGCAGACGAGAAACTTTAAAGCATTTAATTGGGGTAAGTGTATTTTGCTTTTTCACAATTATTATAATTGCAATTGGCTATAAATTTAATTTTTATAATACAGAAATCAATGAAATTGATTTTAAAAACATGAAGTTATTTAATATTCTGCTTAGTTTCTTGTCGGCGCTTGCATTTAATATTAGTTTAGTATCAGAGTCGATAAATCAAGAAAATTTGATTAAAAAAATGTTGAAGGAAAAAGAAATTTTATTAGCTGAGGTGTTTCATCGTGTGAAAAACAATATGAATATTGTAACCAGTATATTGAATTTAAAAAAAGGAATGTCAGATTCTAAAGAGGTTAAAGAAGCATTGGAAGATTGCAGAAACAGAGTATTTTCGATGGCCTTGGTTCATCAAAGTGTATATAATAACAATGATATTGTTGAGTTAAATTTCAAGGATTATATTGAAAAATTAGCAAAGGAAATAAAAAATTCTTTTGGCGATGATAAAAACGTAGAAATATTTTTTGAAGCAGAAGATATAAAGTTGGATTTGTCAAATGCAATTCCTTGTGGTCTTATTCTTAATGAGTTAATTACTAATTCATTTAAGTATGCAAAATCAGAAAATAAGAAACTGGAAATAAAAATTAAATTAAAAAAAGTAAACAATGCTATTGAAATTGAAATAAGAGATAATGGTAAAGGACTTTCTGAGAATTTATTAAAAAGTGAGGAAAGTTTAGGGATGGAATTAATAAAGTCTTTATCCGAACAAATAAATGGCATCTATTCATTTAAAAATGATAATGGTCTCGTTTTTAATTTAGTGTTTAGTTTAGATTTAACTAATTAGAATAATATTCTGAACGCATTCATTTTTCACAATTGATTTTCTTGCCCATGTTTTAATCTAATTTTTTTAGATTTTTTATAAACAAATAATTCTCTTATTTTTTAACGTTTGACGGCTAATTTCGGTTAAAATCATAAAATAAATAGGTTTGGTTTTCAATATTTAAAAAGATTTAGTAGTTTTAATAAGGTAATTAAATTGTTACTTAATTGTAAAATAAAGATTCTTTAAGTTTGCCAATTAGAGATCTCAAACATTGAATTGAAAATTTATAAATATGAAAAAACTTTATTTTTTTGTCTTAATATCAATAACTTTAACTCATATCAATGCTCAGACATTTTCGGTAAGTCCAAGCGCACTAATTCCCGATAACACCACTACAAATTATACCATGGCGGTTAGTGGGCTTCCAACCCAAATGAATTTGGCAAATGTTGGAATAGAAGCAGCGCAAATTAATATTACTCATACTAAAGATGTTGATTTAACTATCACATTAATTTCTCCAGGAGGAAAGCAAATTAAGTTGGCCCAAAATAATGGAGGAAGTGGTGCAGATTTCACGAATACATTTTTTTATGATACAATACCTGTAAACATTAATGAAGGAATTGCACCATTCAACGGTTCTTATGCGCCCTACGAAGCACTATCAAGTTTTAACAATTTGGCAAATCCAAATGGCATATGGACATTACGCATCAGAGATCAAACAGTTACAAATACAGGCACTTTAAATTCGTGGGGAATAAAATTTAGCAATAAGCCTGCCGGAAAAGTAAGTTTTAGTTCTTCAAATCTTCCAATATTAATTGTAAACACTGGAAGCTTAACAATAGTTGGTGGAACTAAAATTACGGCAATGATGTCTATTATTGATCAGGGTTTTGGAATTCCAAATTATATAACTGATATTCCAAATATCTATTATGGTAATATAGGTATTGAAATTCGAGGACAATCGTCAACTAGTTTTGCTCAAAAGCAATACGGACTTGAAACAAGAGATGCCTTGGGAAATAACGTAAATGTTTCAATATTAGGAATGCCACCAGAAAATGATTGGATATTATATGCTCCATACAATGACAAATCCTTAATGCGAAATGTATTAGCATATAACCTTGCCAGAAATATGGGGAGATGGGCATCTCGTTGTGTTTTCTGTGAATTAGTAATAAATGGTATTTATCAAGGTGTTTATGTTTTTCAGGAAAAAATAAAAGTTGACGCTAATCGTGTTAATGTTACTAAGCTATTACCCGCTGATACTTTAGGTGTTAATGTTACTGGTGGTTATATTATTAATATTGATAAAGATCCTGCTTCTTGGTACTCAGTAGTTCCTCCAAACAATTCTACGGCTGGACAAAAAATCAGATTTACGTGTAATTCTCCGGATACAGTTGATATCATGAAAAAGCAAAGAGCCTATATTAAATCTTATGTTGATAGTTTTGAAACTGCTCTTAATGGTGTAAACTTTATGGATCCTTTAATAGGTTATAGAAAGTATGCTTCAGTTACATCTTTTGTTGATTATTTTATAGTGAATGAATTAAGTAAAAATGTTGATGGTTACAGATTAAGTACATATCTCCATAAAGACCGTATTACATCTGGTGGCCAATTAAAAATTGGGCCAGTATGGGATTATAATTTAGCATTTAATAATGCTAACTATTGCAATGGAAATTTAACAACAGGTTGGGCATATCGATTCAATCCAGTTTGTAGTGGAGATACTTGGCAAGTACCTTTTTGGTGGGACAAGTTAGTTACTGACTCTTGCTTTAAAAATAAATTGTATTGCAAGTATACTCAAATGAGAAATTCCTATTTAGATACTGTAAACTTTTTTAAAGAAATTGATGATAATGCAGCTCTAGTGAATGCAGCTAAAGATAGACACTATAAACGCTATTCAATTTTAGGAACTTATGTTTGGCCTAATCCAGCACCTTATGCAAAAACGTATGCAGAAGAAAATCGTAATATGAAAAATTGGATTAAAGCACGACTTGCTTGGTTAGATGCAAATATATTGCCTTATGGTGTTTGTAATTGGATAACCACTGGTGATAATATTGATAAGAACTTTTCTTTACTTAATGTTTCCGCATACCCAAATCCATTTACAAAAGCATTTGTTGTAAGTATGAAAATAAATAAAACGAGCAGTTATAATATTGAACTCTATAATATAAATGGCCAAGTGATTAGGCAAATCAAAACAGATATGCTGATACCTGATGAATACAATTTTTATATAGACGATGTTATTTCAATTCCTACAGGTATTTATCTTCTTAGAATAAGTGCACAAGACGGTTCATCTAAAACAATCAAATTAGTAAAAAGTTAGGTGAATTCTTTCTTATATATTTATGATCAAAAAAATCGGGTGTAAAAATGGTTAGTGATAGCCTAAATAATTTTACAAAAGAAATAATAACCAAAACCGTTAGATTAAGGTTGTTGTCATCCGGTATTATTCATTATACTTACTTGCCTGGTTCGGATGTTTGTAAAGTTGAACATTTGGCAAATCATAATGCTTTAATAGAACTTGTAGGAAAAGAAAAAAAATTCCCAGTGCTAGTGGATGCCTCTGAATTTATACTTGTTACGCCAGAAGCGCGAAAATTAGTAAGGGAATTAGAGCCGATTATTCCATTAAGTAGTAGAGCATTTGTTATAAAATCATTAAGTCAACGAATTGCAACAAGCTTTTATATAAAATTTCACAAACCTATAGTGCCAACAAAAATTTTCACAAATTATGATGAGGCTTATGATTGGTTAAATGAAAAAAAATAGTCATTTTGTTGAGTTCTATTTAATTAGAATTATATTTATAAAAAAAACTTTTGAAAAAGTCAACTAATAAGTCCGTTTTGAATTTCATAATATTTATAATTTCTTTTTTTTTATTAGCTAATTGTCTCAATGCTCAAAATGATAAAGGAAAATCTTATTTTGATGAAAAAGGTTTTCTTGCTTTTACAAATACAGCCATTTATTATCGACAAGAGACGGATACGGCAAATTATTACAGATCATTTTATGTAGCAAATAAAAAAAAATATTTTGAAGGAAAAATTATTTCCGCAAATGATACACTCGACAATAAAAACAATTATACCGGTCTTTGTAAATGGTACTATCCAAATGGGATAATAAAAAAGAAATGTTTATTTAATGAAACTGGAATTTTAAATGGTTTTTTCGAGGAATTTTATCAAGATGGAAAAGTTATTAAACAAATTTTATATGAAAATGGGTTAATAAAAAATTGTAGTTATACTGAGTATTCTATAACTGGAATGGCTATTAATGTATTTGAAGAAAACTTCACCAACAATTTAAATAATTGGGTTTTGTCTAAATCAGAGTCAATGACTTCTAAAATAAAATTAGGTGGTTTGGAACTCGTAAATAAAACAAAAGATGATTTCATAATTTCCATCTCTCATAAAATTGATTCATCAAATTTTAGTATTGAGACTAGTTTAAATTCCAGTTATATATTTACTGGTTGTAAAACAGGACTAGTTTTTAATTTTCGAGATAAAAGAAATTACAATTATTTTTATGTTTCTCAGTTTAGGTATTTTATTGGCGAAGTAAAAAATGGTGTTGATAAAAGATGTGTCGATAATTATTTTTCGTTTGATTTAAAAGCTAATACATGGAATGCTATTAAAGTTGTGCGTTTAAACGATGGTTTCTATTATTATATCAATAATAAGTTGCAAATAATTACTGCGTTGGGTACATCAGTTGGTCAAAGTATAGGATTTTCAGTAAATAATGGACTTGCTTTTTTTGATAATCTCATTATAAAACAGTTTTCTGAAAAAGCTATAAATCCAATTATTATAAAAGATTTGTTTGTTGAATTTGATGGAAAAATAAATCCAATCCGCAGTAAAAATTCAGGCCTAATGTTAAGTAATAACGGATATGTTTTAACCTCTCTTACTGACATTGAAAACATAAATGGGATTATTGTTGAAGCTGTTGTAAATGATTCAATAAAAATTTTTGAGGCAGAAATTTATTTGAAAAATGTAGTTCAAAACTTTGCTATTCTTAAAATTAAGAATATAAAACGTGCTGTTTTTAGTAAGCCAGTTTTTACTTATTCTTACCTTAAAAGTATAGAAACTGAAAAAAACTTTGTGGCAAAGTACTTATCAATTAATTCAATTAGTAAACAGTTTGAACTAAAAACACTAACAGGTGATATTAATGAAGTAGCACCTCATGATCATGAAAAAAAAGGTGTAGCTGATTCTCATTTATGTATTGGAAGTCCGATTTTTGATAAATCAGGAAATATTCTTGGCATTTTAGGAAAAGTAAATGACCAGTTTAAAATTGAAATTGTAAATATGCAATTGGTAATGGGTATGTATTTTAATTGTGTCGAAAATAATCAAATTATTAGAAAGCCTAAAAGTGATCCTTCAAATATTGAAAAAAATATATTCAAAAACCTGGTTATTGTTAAAGCCTTTTAATTGTAATTTAAATTAATTTACCACTACTCTGAAATTATACATAAAAAAATGAAGCTTAACACTAAAATAAATCTTTCAGTATTTGATTACGTTTCATTTAATTGCTGTGCCTTTTGTGGTTCAAAAAATGTCCATAAAGTTGATTGCATTGAAATTGAACCTGAAATAAATTATTTTTTTTGTAATGATTGTAAAGTTAGTTACGCCGATAAGCAACTAAGTGTTAAGTCAACAAAAGAACTTTATTTAAATTATTTCGATAACCATCAATTAAAAACAGGAATCGATTCCTCTCTTTTAGGTGAGCATCTTTATACGTTTTTTAAAGACAAAAATTTCAACAATAAATCTTTAAAAATTTTAGATTTTGGCGGTGGTGATGGCTCCATAGGAAAATATCTTTCAGACATATTAAAAATTAGAAAAGATATAAGTGCTTGCGCCATTGATGTATTTGATGTTTATGAATGTGAAAAAAAATTAGAAGGTGTAACTTACTTAACGAATGAAAATGAAATTGAGTTAAATAAATACGATATCATTATTGCAAGCGCTGTTTTAGAACATTTAAATGATCCATTAAGTAAGTTGCATTTATTGTTTAATTCCTTAAAGATAAATGGTTATTTCTATGCTCGTACGCCATATCGTTTGCCGTTGAGGTTTTTGATTCGTAAAATTTCAGGTAAAAAAATTGGCATGCAATTTCCTTGGCATTTATTTGATTTAGGTAGACCGTTTTGGAATAATCTGCCAAATTTAATTTATAGCAAATTTGGATTAAAAATTAAAATAGAATTAAGTCAGCCGTCAATAGTACAATCTCCCTTTAAAGAAAATAAAATGAAATTTATTTTCGCCAAACTTTTAAAAATGCCTGGCTATGTTTTTAAAAAATGGAATTACGTTGGTGGTTGGGAGGTTTTTATAAAAAAAGTATAGTTAAATTTTTTAATACTATTTCCAGCGTTTCAAACTCCATTGTATATGTTGCATATCATTTAAAAAAGTCCAAGCAACAATTCTGCTCACTTTATTTCCCTGCGTCATACTAATTGTTTTAACAGTTATAGCACCTGCTTTTTTTAAAGCGAAATAAATAGAATTTAAATTATCACTTTTAGAAACCAATGAAGTAAACCATAAACTGTTTTCTTTAAATTGAAAACTTTCTTCAATCATTTTGGTAATAAAACCAACTTCACCACCTTTACACCAAAGTTCGGTAGTTTGTCCGCCAAAATTTAAAACAGGTTTTGCTGTTTTTTTATACCCTAGATTTTTCCACTTTTTTGCTGAACCAGATTGCGCCTCTTCCGCCGATGAATGAAATGGAGGATTGCACATGGTGATATCTACTATTTCAGTTGGTTTAAGAATTCCTTTAAATATAGAAAGTGAATGCGCTTGATGTCTGATTTCAATTACATTTGATAATGAATTCGCATTTACAATTTGAGTG
>JAYVIS010000378.1:0-2111 GCA_043769975.1 Bacteroidota bacterium | reverse complement strand
GGAGAAAGTACACTCACTTGACAGTTTAATTCTTGTGAAAAAACTGAAAAACTAATAATTACCGAAAGAAATATATAAATGAGTTTACGCATTAGCTTTTATAAAATTTATTGTAAAAATAGCAATATCTTTTGCTACTTCTTGTTTACTTTTTAACTCAAAATTATACAATTTATTGTGTTTATCAATAATTGTTATTTTGTTAGTATCAACACCAAATCCAGCGCCTGTTTCTATAGCCGAATTAGCAACAATAAAATCTAAATTTTTTCTTTGTATTTTTTCTTTGGCATAATCAATTATATTGTCTGTTTCTAAAGCAAAACCTACCAATAACTGATTCTTTTTTTGTTTACCAAGAGCTTCAAGTACATCAATTGTTTTTGTTAATTCTAAATTCAGTTCAGCGTCTTTCTTTTTTATTTTTGAAAGAGCTATTGTCTTTGGTTTATAATCCGCAACTGCTGCTGATAATATTGCAATATCAATGGATGAAAATATATTAGAACAAGCATTAAACATTTCCTCTGCACTTTCTATTTTTATAACTGTAACTGAGTTTTCGGTAGGTTTTTGATGAGATGGCCCCAAAACTAATGTCACATCTGCTCCCAGTTTTGCAAATTCATCTGCAATAGCAACTCCCATTTTACCAGATGATCTGTTTCCTATAAATCTTACTGGGTCAATAGCTTCGTAAGTTGGCCCTGCATTTACCAATACTTTTTTACCAGATAAAGGAAGATTATCTTCAAAATATTGACTCACAAAATGAACTATATTTTCAGGCTCTGCCATTCGTCCTTCTCCCACTAATCCACTTGCTAATTCGCCACTTTCGGCAGGAATAATAATATTTCCGTTTTTTCTAAGAGTATCACTGTTTTGTTTAGTAGTGGCATGTTGATACATATCCAAATCCATTGCAGGCGCCACAAAAACTTTAGTTCTTGCTGATAAATAACATGCTGTTACTATATTATCACATAATCCATTAGCAAATTTAGCTAATGTATTGGCAGTTAATGGTGCAACTATAATAGCATCAGCCCATTCAGCTAAAACAACGTGATTGTTCCAATTATTATTTGAGTCAAAAAAATCTGTTACAACTTCGTTTTTACTTAACACAGATAATGTTTTAGCAGTAACAAATTCTGCGGAAGCTTTTGTCATTACTACTTTAACAACGGCACCTTCTTTAATTAATAGACGTACTAAGTGCGCACATTTGTAAGCTGCTATGCCGCCAGTAATACCTAGTAATATGTGTTTATTTTTAAGCGACATGTTAAATATATAAATCAAAAACCCATCTGCCAATTGGAGGATGGGTTTTAAATTGAATTGTAACTAAAATTAAATTTTAGTTTGTTCCTTTGCTGGATTTCTATAATACGTTTTGTCTTCTAAAAATTCATTAATAGAAATTAAAGAAGGCTTAGGTAATTTTTCATAAAATTTAGAAATTTCAATTTGCTCTCTATTTTCAAAAATCTCTTCTAAATTATCAGAGTTACTAGCAAACTCAGCTAATTTCGCAGATAATTCTTCTTTCATTTCTGAACTTATTTGATTAGCACGTTTTGAAATAATAGAAATTGATTCGTAAATATTTCCTGTAGGACCATCAAATTTTCTGATATCACGAGTTACAGTACTTGGTTCGGCATTTGTTTTTTTAAAATCCATTTGACTATTTATTTATATTACTTTTCATTTTTAAACAACTTTCATACACAGATTCCGCCTTCGGCCTAAAGCTGCTTTTAGGATACAAATCTACTAATTTTAAATAACTTTCCATAGCTAAATTTAATCTTTCTAACTTCTTGATTTCTAGACTATTAACTGCTAATAAGTAATATGAATCAATTGTTGTGAATAGCATTTCATCAATAAAGTTGGATTCTGGAAAATCTTTTTGAAAGTTTGTTGAGGATGCAATGGCTGCTTTATAATCTCCAATATTAAAATATTGGTTAATTATATCGTGTTCTTTTTGTTCTAATTTACCTCTCAATAAATCATTTATTTTGTTACAAGAATCAATTCTTGTACTTTCTGGATACAAATCAATAAAGTTGGATTCTGGAAAATCTTTTTGAAAG
>JAYVIS010000377.1:0-2311 GCA_043769975.1 Bacteroidota bacterium | reverse complement strand
TGAATTTTGATTTACATTCCCTAGTCTAGCCCCCCCCGCACAAGCTGGTGAAATATAAGCATGAAATTCACTTCCAGCTTTAATATATATGTCTTTAGGAATAGCGCCAAGTGTTTGAGGTGGAGATTCATTAAAAAACGAAATACTTTCATTTGAACTCATATCAATTACTGTACTTGGGTTAGTAACATAATCATATACTTGTATTCTGGAGTTATAATTATAATTTTTATTTGTCGTTTCTGTTTTTCCAAAAATATTAATAGGGATTCCAATTGTATATACATCATTATCTAAACCAACAGCATACCATGCCTGTTGAACAGCCGCATATTGCGGTGAAAAACCATAGTATTGAAACGCAACGTATTCAGTATAAAACCTAAAATCATTAAAATTTGTATTTGTTGAGACATAATTTCTTAATGCTTCATATACTATCCACGAGGCGTCGTCCTGACCTATACCTTTTACACAATATTGATTTCCTAAATCATTTGTGTTACTTCCGCCCTCTGCTAATAAGTAAAACCATTTACCGATAACTCCACAGTTATAATGTTTACCACCATAATCATTAGCACTAGTGGCTCCACCTATTGGATTTGGGTCTCTCCAATTAGAACCAGCCATATAAGTATTAGCGCAACAATAGTTTTCAGGATTTGAAAGTGACCTACTTACATCGCACCCCGTTACAACATCTTCACCATGTTCGTAATTTGGGGAACGTCCAATATTTTTATATTTAGCTGTCCAATGTTCCGTTAAAGCTCCAAATATATCAGAAATGCCTTCGTTAAGTGCGCCACTTTCTCCAGTACCATCTAACTGAGCTTCCGTATATGTTACACCATGCGCATATTCATGTCCCATAATGTCTAACGAACCAAACCAGTTACCATTTGAATGCTTTCCAACTTGAATTTTTTTAGTTGTCCTATTGAAATTTGTAGAATAACTGGTATGCAAATCTGCTGAAACCTGATGGAAATTATTATCAAAGCTATTCCTGCCTAAATAAGTATTCCAAAAACGATTAGCCCAACTTAAACTAAAAAAAGCAGTAGTCCCTTTTAAATCATTAGTTGTAACCCAATTATTTGTACCATCATGAAAGTCTGTACCATTATCGGTTACATAGATATATGTGCCAGAACAAGTTTCCTTTAGTCTATGTGTGCAAACAAACAGAGAGTTTGTAAAATACTGAGTGAATATGTATTGACTACCATAATAATTAGTATTTGCAGTACCCGTAACGCAATCAGCTTCAGAACAAATAGGCAATGCATTTGATGGTATGTTATTACTATTAATTGTATTAGGTGCAACATCTCTTTTTTTATCTGCTTTTATACAATCATCTGTTCCATTAGCAGTTTTAATTACAGTTCCTGTTTGTGCATTCACATAATAAAATAAAGCATTTCCATCACTATAATTAATTGGTAATTTATACGCCAAAATATAGTTTTCAGGTACATTATATAATTTAATGTTATGTTTTGTAATTACCAATTCAGCAATTGGATAACTCTGCCCTAAACTACGCTCATCTAACCATACAAAATCCTTCTTTTTAGAATTAGAAATAGCAGAATTAATAGCATCTATACTTGTAATTAATGGTGTTGTATTAATATTACCTATATTGTTTTCGATTATTCCATTAATATGATTCAACCGATTGTTTTTATCCGAGTGAAATATAATTTTAGAAAATTCTATTGGCACACCATTAATCTGTTGTTGAAATTTTTGATGTTTATTTTTTAATGAGTCTATTCGCTCAGACAATAATGAAAATTTATTGTTTTCACTCAGCTTTGCTGAATAAATACTATTAGAAATAAATTGAGTACTTGTTAAATTTATATTTTTTTTAAAAACATAAAAATGATGGATAGTATCATTAATAGATAGCAAAGTAGTATCGATACTTTGACTAAATAGCATATAACAATTTAGTGTTAGTGCTAAAGTTGTAGTTCTTCGTATATTATTTTTCATAATAAAATTGATGTTGAAAAGATTATTAAATAATTTCTTGTGTTAAAATCGAAATTTTTGTTTGAGTATATTCCTGTTTTACTTATTTGTGGGCTTGTATATAAGCGTGTAGATAAATTTGAACTTCTAATTTTATACATACACTCCAACCCAAAATTCAAATTAACTCGTATTCTTTCTGCTTCAAACTCAAATTCACTATTTGAGTCTTTGTATTTATGATTAAGCGTTATGTCTGTATAATCATATTTTTGCATAGTAAACAAGTTGGTCCCACTACCAAAACCAATAAACAAAC
>JAYVIS010000376.1:0-3944 GCA_043769975.1 Bacteroidota bacterium | reverse complement strand
CTAAATATTTATCTACAATACTATATGCTTTCATATAAACCCTAAACCCCTCAATTTCAGTTACAAGAGAACATATTCCTCGAACGATTAACGTTATTTTCACGCCTGCTTGAGAAGCTTCATATAATTTTGAAATCATATCTTTATCAACCAAACTATTCATCTTCAAAATCATATAAGCCTCTTTCCCCGATTTTGCATTTGCAATTTCTTTATCAATTAAATTCACAAATGTTTGGCGCATAAAGAACGGAGCCACAGCTAAGTATTTATAATCACCTGTTTTAAAATTATTAGTATAGAAATCAAAAATTCTAGAAATTTCGGAAGTAATGTTTTTATCAGCGGTTAATAAACTGAAATCAGTATAAATGCGAGCCGTTTTTTCATTAAAATTTCCAGTTCCAATATGAGCATATTGAATTTCTTTACCATTAACTTTAGTTGTAATTAAAAATAATTTACTGTGCACTTTCAAGCCTGGTACTCCGTAAATAACAGTAGCACCTTCTTCTTGTAATTTATTTGCCCAGTAAATATTATTTTCTTCATCAAAACGAGCTTGCAATTCAACTAAAACAGTTACTTTTTTCCCATTTTTAATAGCGTTAATTAAAGCATTTGCAATTTTAGAAGAATCAGCAACTCTGTAAAATGTTATTTTAATAGACTCAACAGTTGGGTCAAGAGAAGCTTCTCTTAATAAGGTAATAATATGATTAAAAGTATGATAAGGATAATGTAATAAAACATCTCTTTCCTTAATGACACTTAAAATACTTTTATCGGCACTCAGTAAATACTTATGGCTTAATGGATGAGGGTGATTAAAAACTAATTTCTTATCACCAATTGTTGGGAATTTAATAAAATCTTTAAAATTATGATAACGTCCACCAGGAATTGCGTTATCTTTTTTATCCATGCCTAACTTTTTCATTATAAAGCTGAGCATTTCTTTACTCATAGTGCTATCATACACAAAACGCACTGGTAATCCTTTTTTGCGATCTTTTACACCTTTCGAAATTTTCTCAAGCATACTTTTGCTAACATCATGGTCTATATCTAACTCAGCATCTCTTGTCAACTTAATATTGATAGCCTCTTTCGTTGTGTATCCGAAAACAGAAAACATTTCATTTACGTTAAAACGGATCACATCATCTAGTAAAATAATATACTGTTTGTTTTTTACCGAAGGAAGGATAACAAATCGACTTGTTGACTTTGCGGGTATTTCAATAAGTGCATATTTATTTTTTTGTTTTGCAGAGTTTGCAATGAGTCGAACAAACAAATAGCCTGACTTATCCTTCATGTATGGAAAAGCTTTATGTTCGTCAACCAAAATCGGAAACAATGTAGAAACTACCTCATTATGAAAGTATTCTTTAACAAAGGATTGTTGTGATTCATTTAATTGTTTCTCATTGATAATAAATACATTTTGTTTAGCGAGTTCAACTAATAATTCCTGATAAATTTCTTCAAAATGTTTTTGTTGTTCAATTACCTTACGCTGAAGTTTAACTAATAATTCTTTTGGGTCATCACCATAAATAGCAATGGCTTTTTTTCCTAATTTACTCAACCTATTTATTGTCGCAACGCGAACTCGATAAAACTCATCACGGTTGTTACTAAAAATTCCTAAAAACTTAAGTCGTTCAATTAATGGAGTTGATGAATCAGAAGCTTCTTGTAAAACTCTCTCATTAAACGAAAGCCAACTAATTTCTCTGTTAATATATGGTGCTCTTTGTATTTGCATAAACAATTCTAATCAAAAAAAGTATTACCCCAAATATACTCATTTAGTAGTGTGTTTTTTTTAATTTTTAATTACTTTTGACGTGACAAAAATCAATGAATATTATAAAAAAAAACATAGCAATATTTATTATTATTCTATTCCATATTGTGGGATTAATAGGCTTTATATGGGCTCCTGAATTATTCAAAAAACTGAGCCCTGTTAACTTATTGTTATCTGCAGCACTCATTATATTTACATCCAAACAAACGCATATTAAGTTTTATGGAAGTATGATTGCTATTGCATTTTTAGGTTTTTTTATTGAAGTAATTGGGGTGAAAACTGGATTTATATTTGGATCATACAATTATGGCGCTGCGATGGGGCCTAAAATATTGGCTGTACCATTATTAATTGGTTTAAATTGGTCGATTTTAGTTTATTGCACTTCACAATTTTGCAAGTTTAAAAGCGACCTATTAAATGCAATTTTCGGAGCTTTTTTGATGACGTTTTTAGACTATTTTATTGAGCAAAGCGCTTCTAAATTCGACTTTTGGTATTGGGAAAACGATGTAATTCCATTAAAAAACTATCTAGCTTGGTTTATTATTTCATTTATCCTAAACCTAATTTTTCAAAAAACACTTTCTGGAAATCACAACAAAACGGCTAAAGCCTTTTATTTAACAGAAATCTTATTTTTTGTTCTATTATTTTTCTTTTTTAAACAATTTTAATCTTAAATTGTTAAATAAATATGTTAGTTGAGATAATTATAATTATTACTACTTTTTTGGTAATGGAAATCATAGCATGGTTTACCCATAAATATATTATGCATGGCAAAATGTGGGGCTTTCATAAGGATCATCATGATAGAAGTAATACTACCTTTTTTGAGAAAAATGACATTTTCTTTTTAATTTTTGCAATTCCAAGCTGGTTAGGATTAATGTTTGGCGCCATGAATAATTATGATTACAAATTTCATGTAGGTTTAGGGATTCTATTTTATGGAATTGCATATTTCATTGTTCATGATGTTTTAATTCATAAACGATTCAACTGGTTTTCAAGATCGAAAAACTGGTACGTAAAAGGAATTATAAGAGCTCATAAAATACATCATAAACAAATTGATAAACATAATAATGAAAATTTCGGGATGTTATTTGCGCCCTTTCACTATTTTAAAATCAACAGTTAGTTGTATATTTATACGATTAACTTTCTAAAATGGATTTACGCTTTACTTATTTACTTCTTAATTTCGGATGTGTCATATTTCCGATAATTTTAAGCTTTGATAAAAAAGTAGCTTTCTACAAAACATGGAAGTATTTATTTATTTCCATTTTCATAAGCGCGCTATTTTTCATTGGATGGGATATTTTATTTACCTCGAAAGGAATTTGGAATTTTAACAATAAGTATATTCTTGGAATTTATATTTATAATTTACCAATAGAAGAAGTACTTTTCTTTTTTACAGTTCCATATTCATGTATTTTTATTTATGAAGTTGTTAATGCTTATTTTAAAAGAGATATTATAGGCTGCGGAAAGCCATATAGCGCAGTTGTTGCAATTATTTGTCTAATAACAGCGATACTATATTATGACAAAACTTATACTTTAGTAAATGCAGGGCTATGCTTTTTTTTACTTGTATTTGCAGCCTTCATATACAAATCCGAAAATTTAGGACGCTTTTTTTTAGCCTATTTCATAGCATTAATTCCATTTTTAATTTGCAATGGAATACTTACATCATTACCAGTAGTGATATATAACAATACTGAAAATATGAACATTAGATTGTTTTCGATACCTTTAGAAGACACATTTTATTGTTTAAGTTTAATGTTGTTACCTATTCTAATTATGGATTATTTAAAAAATAAAAATAAGTCAACGAAATAATAACACAATGGAATTCAAAAAATACTTTCTACCAACTTTAACCTTGTTATTACTTATTGGTTTTGTTTTTGTGTTTACAAATGTTTTCATTTATCTCGTCATTTCCTTAATCCTAGCATTACTTGGAATGCCAATAATGAATTTTATTACAAAATTTAAAATAGGTAAACTCAAAATAAATAATGGAATAGCGGCAATACTAACAATAGGCTTATTCTTTATGATTATATATACTATATCAATCACATTTTTACCACCA
>JAYVIS010000375.1:0-5746 GCA_043769975.1 Bacteroidota bacterium | reverse complement strand
TGTTGTTTTAGCCTTATCATTAGGCGAAACCTTTATTCCTGATATGGTTGCGGGTCATTCCTTAGGTGAGTTTTCAGCTTTGGTGGCAAACAAAACCTTAAGTTTTGAAAGTGCTTTAACCCTAGTTTCAAAAAGAGCACAAGCGATGCAAAAAGCCTGTGAAATAAACCCATCAACTATGGCGGCCGTTTTAAATTTAGACGATGCCATTATTGAATCTATTTGTAAAGAAATTACAGAGTCAGGACATATTGTTGTGCCTGCAAATTATAATTGCCCTGGTCAGTTAGTGATTTCAGGATCAATAGAAGGTATTAATATTGCTTGTGAGCGCATGAAAGCTGCAGGTGCCAAACGTGCTTTGGTATTACCTGTTGGCGGAGCATTCCACTCTCCATTAATGGAACCTGCGCGTTTAGAATTAGAAGCGGCTATAAATATTACCACTTTCAATAATCCAATTTGTCCGGTTTACCAAAATGTAACAGCTAATGCTGTTTCTAATGCTGATGACATAAAAAAGAATTTAATATTACAATTAACGGCTCCCGTAAAATGGACACAAACCGTTACTCAAATGATTGCTGATGGTGCAACTCACTTTACAGAAGTTGGCCCAGGAAAAGTATTGCAAGGCCTTGTTAAAAAAGTTAATCCATTAATAGAAACCATAAGCGCTTAAATATATGATCAAGAAAATTATTTTTAGTTTTACACTTGTTTACCTATCTTTTAACTTAAACGCACAGTTTTTTAGAGGGGTTGGTATTTTTGTTGGCGCAACCATGTCAAGCCATCGATATGTAAACCGATTACCAGTTGATAGTACTTTTTTCACTCACACACAACCAGCGCCATCACATCGCTCAGCAGAGTATTTTAGTTGGAGTGTTGGTATTTTAGGTGAATTTCTAAAATATAATAATTTTAGATGGCAAACGGAATTAGAGTATTGTAATAAAGGAGCTGTTGAAAGACCACTTATTTATCCATGGCCAATTGTTAGAGGAAATAAAACGGCAAATACGTTTGGCAATATTCAATGGAATAATTATGCTAAAATATTTTTTACTGAAGGTTATAGAGGTACGCCTTATATTATGATTGGTGGACGTATCGAATATAATTTAAGAAGGTCAATTTCTGCCTATCCAACAGTGATGGCGGCTGTTCCTAAAATAACAGTAACACCAGATGTAGCTGTAGGTTATGAATTTTTGACATACAGTAAATTTAAACCATTTGTTGAATTACATTATAATCCAGATGTCATAAAAATACACGTAGGTGATGTCACAGAATGGGGAAGAACATTTGAATTAAGATTTGGTGTTATTTATCGTCCAAAAAAATCGATAGATGATTGCAATGCACCACGCTATCACGGAAGTAATTATTAATTTTTTAGCTGAATAAATTATGGTAATGTCTAAAGATGTTTTGTTTTCTCTTACTAAAGGTGGTTATGCTCCACAAGAGGAAATGTTGGAAGTAGCTCGAAAAAAAGGAAAGCTTTATATAGGTATTCCAAAGGAAATGGCATTTCAAGAGAACCGTGTTCCTTTAGTTCCAGATGCTGTAGCTTTGTTGGTTAATAATGGGCATCGCATACTTATTGAAACTGGTGCAGGAAAAGCAGCACATTTTGAAGACACCGATTATAGTGAAGCAGGTGCTGAAATTGTTTATTCGGCAAAAGAAGTTTACAAAGCTGATATCATTTTAAAAATTGCTCCCCCTACTCTTGATGAAATTGAATGTATGCAAACGAAGCAAACATTATTTTCATCTCTTCAATTAACGGTTCAACCAGAAGATTTTTTAAAAAAATTAGTTGCAAAAAAATTAAACTGTGTTGCTTACGATATGATTACGGATGATGCGGGTATTTTTCCGGTTATCAGAGCTATGGGAGAAATTGCAGGAGGAACATCCATACTAGTTGCAGCTGAATTATTAAGCAATGCAAATAATGGTGTTGGTTCTATATTAGGTGGAATTAGTGGTATTTCGCCTACTGAAGTTGTTATTATAGGAGCTGGAACTGTTGGTGAATTTGCAGCTCGAGCAGCTTTAGGTTTAGGTGCAACCGTTAAAGTATTTGATAATTCAACCTCGCGTTTGCGTCGTTTACAAAGTCAATTAGGAACTCGTATTTTCACTTCAGTTATTGTTCCTAAGGTTTTAGAAAAACATTTGAAAACAGCTGATGTTGTTATTGGTGCATTAAGAGCTACAAAAGGAAGAACACCTTGTATCGTTTCTGAAACAATGGTTTCTGAAATGAAAACAGGTTCGGTTATTATTGATGTAAGTATTGACCAAGGCGGTGTTTTTGAAACATCAGAAGTAACCAACCATACCAAACCTGTATTTAGAAAACATGGTGTCATCCATTATTGTGTTCCAAATATTCCGTCGCGTGTGGCTCGAACCGCCTCTTATGCATTTAGTAATATTTTCCAACAAATATTAATAACCATGGGTGATGAAGGTGGTTTTGACAGCTTAGTAAGAAAAGATGCTGGCGTTAGAAACGGTGTTTATGTTTATAATGGTATTTTAACAAATCAATATTTAGGAGAAACATTTAACCTTCCATTTAAAGACATTAATTTATTAATGGCAGCCATGTAATGTTTCATCCAAACACAAAAATTTAAAAATTGTAATTTCTTCATATGAACTTTTGGCAACGCTTTCGTTTTTTCTTAGTGGGATTTATTCCAGGTTGTATTATTTTAATTTTCATTATTAATAAAAAAGGATGTACAAGTCCTAACGAATTAAAAATGCAGGAACTTCAGTTTCAAACCATGCAATTAGGACCAAAAGCACTTTGTAAAATAAACTGTTTAAAGCAAACCGAATCTTTATTTAGAATCAACTTAAAGAAATTTGAAGTTGATTATAGTTTAAGTGATGTGCATAAAGAACCTTATGGAACCTATTATTTAAAAGCGATTGATAAAAAAGATGCGTTATATGAAATGATCGTTGATGATAAAGACACGATTACATTTATTAATGATATTAAATTAGTAAGTCCTTCAATTATTTGTAATTGCGATTCGGTAAATTAAAATGGAACAATTAAAAACAGATTTATCTAAATACAATAACGACTGGTATAAACGTGGTGGTTCCACTTTTAAACAAGTTTGTTGGTACATTGTAAACTATGTATTTGTAAATTCAGCCTATCCAAACAGTGCATTTAAAGTTTTTTTATTGAGATTGTTTGGTGCTAAAATTGGAAAAAACGTAACCATAAAGCCAAGTGTACATATTAAATTCCCATGGAATTTACGAATAGGAAACAATGTGTGGATTGGCGAAAAAGTTTGGATTGATAATTTGGGATTGGTTGTATTGCACGACAACTCTTGTATTTCGCAAGGTGCGATGTTATTATGTGGTAATCACCATTACAAAAAAGTAGCTTTTGATTTAATAGTTGGCAACATCACAATTGAAGAAGGCGCTTGGGTTGGCGCTAAATGTGTGGTTTGCCCAGGTGTAAAAATTGGAAGCCATTCTGTTTTAACCGTAAGCAGCGTAGCGGTTTCTCGCCTTGAACCTTGGGGAATTTACCAAGGAAATCCTGCAGTAAAAATTAAGGAACGCGTTATTAAAGGATAAGGTGTTTTTGATAGTATCAAATGATACTATCGAAATTAGTCCATTTATTGAGGACTTTTAGTCCTTAACCATCAAATTTTCTTCGATAAATCAACTTTTAATTAATCAGTTATTGTTTTGACAATAAGATAAATCTCTATTTTTTTATAAATAGGTGATTCTTAGAATACTAGTCCGAGAGATTTTATTGAATTTTTTTATTGTCGATAATTTGTCCTTCATTGTATGTGTCTATTTGGAATAATTTTCCTTTTTCGTCATACCAAAGCCATTCACCGATTTCCTTGTCGTTTTCAAATTGTCCAATGCAATTTGGTTTTCCGTTCACATGATATTGCTTATATACACCTTCTTTACTTCCATTTATATATCCGAACTCAATTTGAAGTTTTCCATTCTCATAGTAACTTTGTGTTTGACCTTCTTCCTGGCCATTTTTAAAAATTCTCGAAGTCTGTAAATTTCCATTTGAATAATAATCTCTAAAAAGTCCATTTCTCTTACCCAAAGTCCAAAAGTCTTTTAACTTTATAACTCCATTTTCAAAATAGGTAACGCGTGCACCATGTTGGAGACTATTATTCCAATTACTGATTTCTAATAATTTTCCATTTTCGTACCATTCTTTATAGGTACCATATTGTTTTCCATTTGCTAAATAAAAACTATCTTTCATGGAGCCTGATTCATAATAATCACTACTCCATCCTGAATCATTAATCATGTTTGCTTGATAAAAAATCTTGCCGTTTTTACTATAAAGTTTTTTAAGTCCTTCTAACTTGTGATTAACAACATAGCCTTCAGTTTGCATTTCCCCAGTTTTATAATAGTCGTAATATTTACCTCCTAAAGGATAGTAAATTTTGTTATTCCCATTTCTATAATAAATTATATTCTTTATGCATTTTCCGGTTTTGTCATAAAACCTTGCAGTATCAATATAAACGCTTTCCCTAATCTGACCATCACAAAATATTTCACCAGAGGAATAAAAGAAAGTTAGACGGCCATCTTTTAATTCCATTTTATTTCCAACTATAGCCCAAGACCCTATCCCCGTTAATTTGTCTACAAACCATATCCAGTTTTCATTTCTTCTAGATTGGTCGTTTATTCCGTTCTTTTGCCAAAAATAAATAAAATATAAAATGAAAATGAATGAAAAATAAAATAATAGGATGATTAAATGGAAATTGGTTTTGGTTTTTTTTATTAAATGAAGTATTATACAAGTGACTGTAAACAAAAACGCTAATAAAAAAACGTATTCTTGAAAAAACCAATTGTTCATTCTGAAAAAGAGAGAAAGCGTAAGAAGTCCAAATGATAAAGAAATTAATGATTTAGGTTTGTCGTTTTTTATATTTTGAATAAAATTTATCGTCCCGTGAATCAAAAGAAGAAAACAACTTAGAAGTAATAACACACTGTAGCCAGGCCAATGAAGAAGATACTTAAAAATAAGTCCAATGATAAAAATTATCCAAGCTATTTTGTTAAATGTTTTCATTTTTATGTAAGCTTAATTTATCATTTTGTTTAACTAAAAGCGCAAATATGAAGGGTTAGGGATTCCATTAGGGATCCGCGCCCTAAAACCTAAAGTTTTGATTGTTACAAAATAAGCTTTATCGGGCATTGTAGCCTTGTTTTTAGTTGACACATAACAAATATAATACTTTCATGCCACGGTTGGTGTTATCACCAAACGAATTACATAACTCAACTAATTTTACTTCCAAAACAATGAGTGTAAACAAAGTGCCAGAAATTGATAACGGAAGGTTTATTTATTGCAGGTGAAAACACCTGCAATGGCGTAAATAATACAAACCGTGTGTTATAACTTGGCCGTTACAAATAGTTTATTTTTTAATGTTTATTTTTAATTCTATTCTCCTATAGACCAAACTAATTCCTTGGCTTTAGTAGGCTTAAATTTATAAGTCTTTCTACCAATTACAATTTTAGATATTGATGTAAAATCAATGGTTGTATTTTGAGATGGATTTTTTACAACAATGTCATATTTGTATTCTTTATTATCATTGTTTATTATGTAATATTTCTGAACTGCATTTGATTTTAGAATTAAGGAATC
>JAYVIS010000374.1:0-2696 GCA_043769975.1 Bacteroidota bacterium | reverse complement strand
CACTCAATAATTGAAGTATAAACCAAATACCTCCAACAATGGCAACAGTAAAGGCATATACCACTATTACTTTTAAGTTTAAGAATTTTTTATATGATTTGCTGATAATCATGTAAATAACAGCCGAAAGGAAAAAAAGCAAAAATGCAACCGGGCCTTTTGTAAGTATTCCAAGGCCTACAAATAAAGCTGAAAGAAAAACATGTTTCAATCCAAGTTTTTCGCTTATTGCAAAAAGATAGAAATAATAAATTCCTAGAAAAATAAATAGGTTAAACATGGGATCGATAATGCCAGACTTAAAATAAAAATGGGGTAGGATGGAACCTGCATAAACCAAGGCCCAGATAAGTCCAAACTTTTCATTGTAAAGTTTTTTTCCGATATTGAATAAAATCAATAAGGTAATAATACCAGTTATTGCGTTTGGAAACCTTGCTGCAAATTCATTGATACCAAAAACTTTCATACTTAAAACCTGAAACCATGAGAACAATGGAGGCTTTTCCCAAAAAGCTTGAAAATTAATTTGTACCGTTAGGTAATCTTTGCTTAGAATCATTTCTCTTGCTGATTCTGCAAAGTTGATTTCGTCCCAGTCAAATAAGTGAACGCTTCCTAAAAAGGGAAAAAATAGAATTGCCGAAATGATTACAATTGCTAGTTGGTAAAGATTAGTCCTTTGCCTGCTTGTCATGTTTTATAATGCGTAAAGTATGTAATAACGAAAATTCAAGTTTATTATTTTTCCAGTTACTTACCCACAAAAAGGCCAAAGTGGTAAAAATAACACCTATTAATGATCCGAAATAAATATCAATTAGAAAGTGTTGGGATAGATACATTCTGGAATATCCGATTAAAAAAGCTAGAATAAAAAACAGGAATTTTAAAGTTCTGTTTTTTGAGATAAGTGCAAAAAACAAAAATAAACTAAATCCTGAAATTGTATGTCCGGAAGGGAAGCTATAGTTTAAATGCACATTTACTCCAGGAACAAAATAGAGCATCTGATTGATTTTTATAAAAACCATTTTGGGTCTGTCAACATCACTAAGCAAGATTTCTTTAAATAAAAGAAGAACAAACGTTGACATAAGCGTACTAATAGCCAAGATAATGGTGTTTCTGTAACTAAAGAACAACAATAAAAAAATAACGATTGCAACTACAATTCCGTCACCTGCGTGCGTATAATATTTAAAAAAATAATCAGCAGAAATGCAATGTATGTTATTGATAAATAAATGTATATCTGTTTTTTTGAAAAATAAGAGAACAATGCCTCCGATCAATAAAAATGTAAAATAAGTAATATAAAACCATTGGTTTTTTCGGAATAATTTAACCATTCTAGATTTAGGTATGTTAAAATTTTTTGCAAAACTAATGATTCTATGATTTATTGTGTAAAAAAAGAATGAAATTTAACATTTATTTTAATATTAACTTTTATCCATTATGTTTAAAACTATACAATTTTGGACTTTTTTATATGATTAATCTTGAATATATTTAACTATATTTGTTCATTAAAACTATTAACCTTCTTAATCAATACATATGGAAGCGGCTTTTCTATTTTTACTGTTCATTTTCGTTTTTATTATTTTTATTATCCTTTTAGGTGTTAAAAGCTCTAATGTTTTTAACCAAAGGATGATAATGAAAAAGTTGGACGAACTTCGAAATGAAATCTCAAAACTTAAGTCTATCGAAACTGTTGGTACAGAGCCTATAACTATTAAAAAGGAAATTTTAGTTGTTGAAAAACAACCTGAAGTAATAATAAAGCCAGAAACAGTGATAAAGGAAGATAAACCAATTGAAACTGTTATAGATGTTAAGAAGGAGCCGGTTTTGCAGGAAGTTAAAAATGAGCAAAAACAGGTTGTTGAGCAATTGAATCAAACCCTGTATCAAACTCAAAAATCCGTTCAAAAAACTCAACCCATTCAGAAGAAAACTGATTTTGAAAAATTCATTGGCGAAAACCTCCTCAATAAAATTGGTATGGTGGTTTTGGTTATTGCCCTTATCTTTTTTGGAAAATATGCCGTTGATAAAGGCTGGCTAAACGAAAGTGCCAAAGTAACCGCCATAGTTTTAATTGGAGGTGTTTTGATTGGTATTGCACATCGGTTACGAACAAATTATAGAGCTTTTAGTTCCGTACTGGCAGGTGGTGGAATTGCCGCTTTATACATTGCAATAGCTGTAGGTTTTCAATTGTACGGATTGTTCAGCCAAACAGCGGCTTTTTTAATTTTGATAGTAATAACCATTTTTGCAGTGCTTCTGGCATTGGCATATGATAAAAAAGAACTGGCAATAATTGCCATTTTTGGTGGTTTTGCAACTCCTTTATTGGTTAGTACTGGCGCAGGTAATTATAAAATATTATTCACCTATATTTTGGTACTTGATATTGGTATGTTGGTTCTTGCCTATTTTAAAAAATGGAACCTGGTAAATTTTGTTGCCAATTTTGCTACTGTTTTATTGTACAGTGTTTGGATTTCAGACTCCTATTTAAATAAACACAATTTGCCATACCTGGGAGCTTTTCTATTTGTAACTGCATTTTACCTTGTATTTTTTATCATGAATATGATTAACAATATTAAGGAAAACCAGAAATTTACAGCCTTTGAGTTTATCATGCTCATAACCAATACTTTCTTATATTATTGGGC
>JAYVIS010000373.1:0-5581 GCA_043769975.1 Bacteroidota bacterium | reverse complement strand
CAAGAACGGTACAAAGTGCAAGTGAGCAAAACATTAGTAGTGGAAAATCAATTACTATTATTACTTATGGTATGGGAGTTTACTGGGCTAAAAGTGCTTCCAAAAAATTTGATGGACAAGTTGAAATTATTGATTTAAGAACGATTTCGCCAATTGATGAAGTCGCTATATTTGAAAGTGCATCCAAACATGGAAAATGCATGGTATTAACTGAAGAGCCAGTATTTAATGGTTTTGCGCAGAGTATCGCATCACGCATTTCTCAAAATTGTTTTAAGCAATTAGATGCTCCTGTTAGAGTTATTGGCGCCGAAAATTTACCGGCTATTCCTTTAAATTCTATATTAGAAAAAACAATGTTGCCAAATGCTGATAAAGTTGAAATTGCCATTCAACAATTACTAAATTATTAATGAGAAAAGTAATTGAACATACTGTTCTTTTGTTATTTCTCATTCCATTATTTTTTATTAATATCAAATCAAGCCATGATTGGGGTGATGATTTTGCTCAATACATTCATCAAGCAAAAAATATTTCAGAAGGTATTTCTCAAAACAATACAGGTTATGTTTTTAATTCTGATGTTTTTCTTGGGCCTCAGGCTTATCCCACAGGATTGCCACTTCTTTTGGCGCCTATCATAAAACATTATGGTTTTAATTTTATGGCTTTAAATTATACCATGACTTTCTTTTTAGTCATAGCTAGTTTATTTGGTTTTTTATTTTTAAGAAAATACTTTTCCTTTTTAACAGCTTTTTTTACAACATTAATTATTGCATACAACCCTATTTTTTTAAATTTTAAAACAGAAATAGTTTCCGATTTAGCGTTTACAAGCTTTTTATTAGCAAGTATTTATTTAATTCCTAAAAACAAAACAATTGCAACCGCTATCCTATTGGGCCTAATGTTAGCATTCTTAGCGCATATCAGAGCGATAGGATTATTAGTCATTTTTGTTTTCTTAATACATGAATTATTTTTAGCAACCTCAATAAAAGAATTCTCATTTCAGCGTCATCAAAAAACAATAATAAGTCTGTTTAGTTTTACATTGCTTTATGTTCTATTAAAATTTGCATTACCATGCGAAACAAACTATCCTTCATTTTTTGAATTCAATGGCTTGTTCGACAGAATAAACGAACATATATCTTATAATTTTTTAGCCTTATCTTATTTCTTTAATATTTATGAGCCGAAAACCCAATACTTCATTGGTGTTATTGGGTCAGCAGCGTTGGTTACATTTAGTACGCTTGGTTATTTTTACGAATGGAAAGAACATCGATTCAATTTTATTAATTTATTTGTTTTAGTTTATATTGCCTCTATTGCGGTGTTTCAGTTTGGCGATACAGGCCTTAGATTTATCAGCCCGATTTTATTTTTTGTATTTTATTATGCAATTGTTGCAATCAAAAAAGTTTTACAGCCTTTTAATTTGAATTATAAAGTAGCTTCATTAGTATTTGGTTTAATTTTGCTATTCTCCTATAAATCTGCTATCGAAAAAATAATTGAGAATCAAAATGTTACAGCTGATGGCCCCTGCACTGATAGTAGTCATGAGGCTTTCAATTTCATAAAATCATTACAATTAACCAATGAGGTAATTGTGTTTGAAAAGCCAAGAGCGTTAGCACTTTTTACAAATACGAAATCAGTTGCATTGAAAAATGATTTAAATGAAGTTGAAATAAAAAAACAGTTACAAAAATTTAAAGCCAAGTTTGTGCTCTTAAATAGTCATTTCCAAAATGAGAAATTATCGTTTTATCTTGTTTCAGATACCCTTAACAACCAATTAGTTTTCACTAATTCTGAATACAAATTATTTAAGTTAAAGTAGTTTATATAGCCAATTTCAACCTGAGCATTTGAAATAATTTACGTATTTTAGCTACTTATTACAATACATTTTGAAAAACATTAAAGAATATTTTAACGTCCTTGCCTCTAAACGTAAATCACGTGGTATTACCAATTACTATTGGAAAGAAATAACAAATTATTGCAATTATTTTTCTCATCAAGATAGTTCAGTTTTAGAAATTGGCTGCGGAAGTGGCGATTTGCTTGCTGCTATCGCTGGTAGCACAAAAACGGGTATTGACTTTAGTGAAGGGCAAATTGCCTGGGCAAAAGACAAACACAAAGAAAAAAATATAGAATTTTTATTAATGGATGCCACCAACATTACGTTAACAAAAACCTATGATTACATTATTATCAGTAATTTAATTGGATTTGTAGATGATATACAAGTAGTATTTGAGCAGGTGAAAAAAGTGAGTCATCCAAATACTAAAGTAATTGTACAGTATTATAATTCATTATGGGAGCCAGCATTAAAGTTTGCTGAATTACTTGGTTTAAAAACAAAAACACCAACGCAAAACTGGTTGAATTCAAAAGATGTAAATAATTTGTTATTTATTTCGGGCTTTGATGTTTATAGAAATAGTAAGCGTTTTATTTTTCCTTTTTACATTCCCTTAATTGCAGAAATATTCAATTTGGTATTAGCAAAATTTCCTTTCTTTCGCTTTTTTAGTTTAAATACATATTCGTTTGCAAAACCATTACCACTAAGTAATGAAGCAGATTATAAAACAAAATACAGCACAACAGTTGTAATACCGGCTCGTAACGAAAGTGGGAATATTGAAAATGCTATTACTCGTTTACCGAAATTTGGGAAGCATGTTGAAATTATTTTTATTGAAGGAAATAGCACTGATGACACCTGGGAAAAAATTCAGGAAATTCAAAAGAAGTATGCAGCCACTCATGATATAAAAATTGGGCAGCAAAAAGGTAAAGGAAAAGCTGATGCTGTAAGAGAAGGTTATAAAATAGCAACCGGAGATATTTTAATGATTTTAGATGCAGATTTAACGGTTCCACCAGAAGATATTCCAAAGTTTTACGACGCAATTGCTGGTAGTAAGGGTGATTTCATTAATGGGACGCGTTTAGTTTACCCAATGGATAAAGAAGCGATGCGTTTTTTAAATTACTTAGGGAATCACTTTTTTAGCTGGGCATTTACTTGGCTGCTCGAACAACGCTTTAAAGATACACTTTGCGGTACTAAGGTGATGTTTAGAGAAGACTACATTAAGTTAACAAAAAACCGCACATATTTTGGCGAATTTGATCCTTTTGGAGATTTTGATTTATTATTTGGCGCGCACAAATTAAACCTTAAAATTGTAGAAGTGCCTATTCGTTATAGAGAACGAACATATGGAGAAACAAATATTTCTAGATTTAAACACGGCGTTATCTTACTAAGAATGTGTGCTTTCGCAAGTAGAAAATGTAAGTTTATTTAAAATATTAAAATAACATGAATCAACGTATTTGGATCTATACATTAAGTAAGGAATTAACGAAAGAGCAACTCGAAAATTTTAAAATTAAGTGTCATGAGTTTGTTAATTCTTGGACAGCACATGACGTAAAACTTGAAGCCTCATTTGAATTAGTCAATAATAGGCTTTTGATATTTAAAGTGAATGAAGATTCTTATAATGCCAGTGGCTGTAGTATTGATAAACAAGTCCGTTTTATAAAAGAGCAAGAACAATTATTTAATATTGAATTATTAAATAGAATGTTGGTTGCTTATGAACAAAATTCTGAATTACAAATAACGAATCAGTCTAAAATTAAAGAATTGTTGTTAGCTGGAGAAATAACCAAAAACACACTTATTTATAACAATACAATAACGAGTTCAAATGCACTGGCTTCAGCCTGGAAAGTTCCTTTAAGCCAAACATGGTTATCAAAATATGTAATAAATTAATGATGAATTTCCAATAACAAAATGATACATTAAAATTTCATTTTCAATAAAAAAGCCTTACAAATTTAATTTTGTAAGGCTTTTTTAGTAAGGTTAATTTCAATTACTTTTTAGGCATTTTATCTTTTGGTATTAAATAGACAACTGCTAAATCCATATAATTCATTGCGTTTTCAGGAAAATTACGAACGTTTAATTGCTCTAAACGATAATTTTCATCATAAAATATTGGCATAAATGGCGCTTCATCCAAAACAATTTGCTCAGCTCTTGAAAGAAGAGAATAACGTTTTGTTTTATCAGGCTCAACAAATGATGCTTGAAACAATGAATCAAAACGAGCATTTTTAAATCTAAAATAATTAATAAAAGAACTTTCAGAAGGGTTTATAGGAACATGTTTACCATAAAATAAAGTTAAAAATGTTTCAGGATCTGGATAATCAGCAATCCAACCTAAACGGAAGAACTCAGATTTACCAGAAGCAACGTGTCCCATATGTTCAGATAAAGGAACTGTACTGATTTCGATATCGATATTTAAATTCTCTTTCAACATTTTTTGAACAACTTCAGCTACAGAAATATTTCTATCTCCACCACCACTATTAATTTGTAATGTAATTTTCGGGAATCCTTTACCGTCAGGATAACCTGCAGCTTTTAATAATTCTTTTGCTTTTACAACATCAAGCGTGTAACCTTTCAATCCTTTAAAATTATATCCATCTTTTTCAAAAGCGTCAACATAAGGAACCATACCATAGTCAGCTGAATTTCCTTCACCTTGTATTGTAAAATCAGCTATTTTATGTCTATCAATTGCATAATTAAAAGCTAAACGAACTTCCTTTTTTGAAAAAGTTGGACTAGTACAATTAAAACCAATATAGCTTGTATTAAATGCTGGTGAGCTAAGAATTTGGAAATCAGTTTTACGTTCCTTTGCATGCTCTAAATCTCCCATTATTTCATGGAAAATTTCAACTGGTAAACGATACACCATATCTAAATTTCCAGATTTAAATTCTAATATTTCTGATTTCTTTTCACTAATAAAAGTATATTTTAAACCATCCAAATAAGGCAATTTATTACCATCTTTATCAACTCCATAATAATCAGGATTTTTCTTCATTATTAATACTTCACCTTCTTTTACAGTCTCTAAGTAAAATGGTCCTGTTCCTACTGGGTGTATTCTTAAATCTAATGCATATTTATCTAAAGCTTCTTTAGGATAAATCCAACATCCAGCAGTAGCTAAAATATTTAAAAAACCAGCAAATGGATCTTTCAATACAATTACTAAAGTTGAGTCATTAGTAACTTTAACACCTGAAACACCAATATTTTTTCCTGCTTTAGATGATTCAACAGCTTCATTTGCACCAATAACTCTATCTTTAAATGTTACACCAAATTGAGTATTAGTTGGATCAGCAGTACACAACTTATCAAAGCAAAACTTAATATCATTTGCAGTAACAGTTCTTCCTTTACCATCCTTAAAACATGCATCATTATGGAACTTTACACCTTGTCTAATGTGAAAAGTCCATTCAGTTTGATTTTCGTTACTTTCCCAACGGTTACTAATTGCAGGCAAAATAGACAAATCTTTTTGATCAAACTTAACCAAACCTTCAAACAATTGAGTACCTAAATGAAATCCACTAATTTCATTTACCGAAATAGGATTAAGACTTTTAAACGTTTCGATTTCATTTAAACGCATTATCCCACCCAAATAAACAC
>JAYVIS010000372.1:0-32852 GCA_043769975.1 Bacteroidota bacterium | reverse complement strand
GGAACATTCACAAAGGTAGACTTCAACCTGTTTTTCTTATAGTTATAAGTATTTGATGAATCTATTTTTCCGTGTGTATAGCTCGAATCGGCATTTAATTTTGTTTTATTGCTAAACTCATATTGGTTCCATTCAAAACCTAAACCAATAACCAGGTTAATATAATCTTTATAAATATGAATGTCTTTTTCAAAGGGATTTAATTGAAAATTAAGCGACTTGCCATAATTTAAACTCATATAATCTTGACTCTTTGGTAAAGTTGTGCTACCATTAGATAAAAAGCCATTAACGCCCATTGCAAAACCACCCCAGTGATGAAATTTATCTTCACGACTTAAACTAATATTAGAGTCTGAATCAGAATCCTTATTAATAATTACAAACTTCTTTTTTCTAAAATTTATAGTTGTTGAATCTTTTTTGCTCGCACTTTTTGAAACATCATCACCAACCACTTTAGATATAGAAGATGAGCTTGAGGCTTCAGCACTCACCTCTTTTGGATCTCCTTTAAATTTAATCGTACTAGAAGCAGTTGCATTTGCATTTATTTTTTCAGTAGCAAACACTTTTGCACTTGAAGCACCCGAAGCGGTTACACTCGTGTTTACTGAATTAAGTTTATATGCCTTTAATACTGAGGCTCCATTCAAATTACTTTGTAATGATTGCGTATTGCCAGAAATATTAATTTGTGACGCTCCACTTAAAACCAAATCCAATTTCTTAGCATTTATAGTTAGTTCCATATCGCTTGCGCCCGATGCATCTAAAGCCAAACTGTCTGTTTTAATAGAATTAGAGCTTATAATTTTCGAAGCGCCACTTGCAGTAAAAGCATCAATATTATTTGCACTTACATAAACTTTATAATCTTGTTTAAACATACCTTTTGCTTTTATGTTTAATACATTATCAGTAATGGTAGTGTATACATTATTTATTTCATGCTCGCTTGCCACAACCTTTATTGAAACTGTATCCGATTGCGTAAAATAGAGCGTGGCAGCTCCACCAACTTCTATTTTATTAAATGGTTTTATTTCTCTTAGTTGTGTTGTTTGTGATTTTGCAATAATAGCAAGTGCACAAAAAAGTGTTGTATAGATGAAGTGTTTCATAAAATGTAGTCTGTTTTTAAAAATTTATATTTTGCCAATTTATACATAGGACGAGTACAACCTTAAAAAAGTTACAACTCCTAAAAATAAAAATGAGTGTTTAATTTAACCAACTCTTTTTCCTAGTATAATCAAGCCTCTCTCGGCATCAATCATATTGGCAATTTTTGGCAAATGCGCCCATTTTTCAAAACCCATCTTATAAAACAATTGTAAGCTAGGTTCATTATGATCAAAAATAAAACCTAACAAGGTTTTGATATTAAGTTCGGCACACACATCAAACGCTTTTTGCAAACAAGCTTTACCTAATCCATTTCCTCTGGCAGATTCTTCTAAATAAATACTTACCTCAACCGTACCATCATATGCTGGTCTTCCATAAAAAGAATTAAAACTCATCCAACCAGCATATTCATTATTAACTAAAACAATCCATAACGGTCTTTTATTTGAAGTGTGAGCATTAAACCAATCCTGTTTACTTTCTATTGATACAGGTTCTAAATCAGCAGTAACAAGGCGCGAGGCAATCGTTAAATTATAAGTAGAAACAATGCTTTCTAAATCCTGTTGCTTCGCGTGTTCAAATTTTATTATCATAAAAAATAGTTTATTTAAAACAAGCTCTCAAAAATTTACGAATTTGTTTATTGCACATGTTTGGATTTTCTAAAAAACCCATATGACCATCATATTCTAAATAAAGGACGTGCTTTTGTTTTATTAATTCAGATTGTTCGAGTAATTGTTGATATGGCAACACATTATCTAATTCACCAATTATCATCATTACTGGATAGGATGCTAAACCTAATATAATATCTCTATTTGGCCGATCTTTCATGCCTTCAAGAGACGCAATAATTGATTGTTTAGAAACGGTACTGGCAATTTTTTGAGCAAAAGCAATTTCCTTTTTTAAGTACTTAGCGTTTTGCGTAGCAAATAAATTCTTAATTACTTCGGTTGTGTAAATTTTGTGATTAGCCTTAACTACTTTTATTGAACGTGTTCTGTCTCGTTTCTTATCATCATTATCAGAATAGGCGCTTGAATGAAATAAACATAATCCCTTCAAATTTTCAGGAAATAATTCCGCAAAGGCAAGGCCAATATAACCACCCATGCTATGCCCAATAATGACGTATTTTTTTAAACGTAAACTATCCATAACAGCCTTGACACTTTTGGCCATTAATTCCATTGAATGAACATATCCAAAACACTCGGTGTTGCCGTGGCCCGGTAAATCAATGGCAATAACCCGATACGATTTTGATAAATTCGAAATGGTATTTTCCCAAATTTTATGGGAACCTAAAAATCCATGCAACAAAACAACAGTTCTTCCTTTTCCAGTGTCAGAAAAATTTACTTTTCCTTTTTTAAAAAGAATGGTTTTTTGCATGAGCTAGTTCTCAAAGAATTCAAATTCGTCACTAATGTAATTTTTATTTTTCGAATTTGGATTAATTACATCAAAAAATTCTATTACCTCTCCTTGGTTTTTATTAAAAAAAACAGGTTGTTTTTCCCAATTTTGAAATTGAACAATGGAGTCGAAACAACCAACAACTGTGTTGTTAAACATTTTTTTATTTTCATTCCAATTTTTTCCGATTAAACATTTCCAGTATACACCTTGGTTTGGCAAAAAATCAAATTCGATTAAATACCTTTTTTGTAAATAGGCATGTTGAATGTATTTTTTGTTTTCAGCATTAAACAAAACGATTATTGCATCGAAACTACTTGAATTATTAATTTTTAAAATATTGTTTGAATTAAAACTCTGCGCATCTCCAAAAAAACCCGCATATGGTTTATCCCCATTAACTATTGTTTTTTCATTATTTTCTACTGCTTGTGTTTCCTTACTAATTGATTTTTCTGTTTTGGGTGATGGGGAAAACATAGAAACAATTAATAATAATAAACCAACCGCTAATGGTGTTGCAAATAAAATGTATTTATAATCAGTATAAACTTTGGCTGGCGATTTTAAATTTGTTGCTTTTTGTTTTGCTTTATAATAGTTTTGATAATATTGTCTTTGCTTTAATTCTTCAGGAGAAACATCCCATTTTTTTTGAGCTCTATGATGAGTATTTGTGCTATGAGCAGATTGGGATGGATTTGAAAGTAAATTATCGTATCGTCTTTTTTTTGCAGGATTTGATAAAACAGTATAAGCTTGCAAAATGTTTTCGAAAAGAAGTTTTGCATTATGCTTATTAGGGTTTTTATCTGGATGATAAATCTTAGCTAATTTCCGAAATGCAGCTTTGATTTCAATTATAGAAGCACCCTTCTGTAATCCTAATATTCCGTAATAATCAGTCATCTATAAACTCGGTAAATACCATATGGTATCAAAAAAACAAACTTAAATTTTGAAAAATACTTCTATGAAATTATTTTACTTTATACGTGTTTGTTAAATCATAATAACGCATTGCGTTCAAGTGCAAATTTTTAACTTTGTTAGTTAACAATCTATAAGATCCTTCATACCATAATGGAATAATAGGCGCATCATTTATTAATAGTTGTTCAGCTTTCATAAAATAAGCATAAGCCGTATCTCTGTTGTTGGCGTTTCTTCCTTTCAAAAAATAAGCATCATACTTTTTATTCTTATATCTTGATGTATTAGGAAAACTGGCCGCTGTGGAATCAGCAGGTACACCTTCACTAATAAATAAACTTAAAAAAGATTCAGGGCTAGCATAATCTGCGACCCAAGCATCTCTATAAATATCGCCCTTTCCATGAAGTTCCAATTCATATTTCTGCGCATTTGGTAATGACTCAAAACTAATATTAATATTCAAATTTTCTTTTAATTGCTTTTGTATTTCAACGGCAACAGAACTGTTTCTTGAGTTTCCAGAATTGACTAAAACTTGTACTTCCGGAAAGCCTACTCCTCCAGGAAAACCAGCTTCAGAAAGTAGTTTTTTAGCTTTTGCAACATCTAGTGTATAACCATTGATACTTTGAATATTATATCCTTTAAATGTATTAGGCGTAATTCCATTTGTAGCAGATGAAATAGCTTGTCCCTGAAGAATATTGTCCACTATTTTTTCTCTATCAATTGCATAATTAATTGCCTGACGAACCTTCACATTATTATAGGGCGCACGTGTCATATTAAAAGAATAATATTGACTAACCATTTCTGGCTCGTGTTGTAGCAATGATTTAGGCGGACTTGAAACAAATTCTTGAATATTTTTTTCTACAATTTCTTTAACTCTTAAAGAGGGCAGTGTATTTATGAGATCAATTAATCCGTTTTCAAAATTTGCCAAACCTTCCTCGATAGATGGAAATATTTTTACGATAACTGTATCTAAATAAGGCAATGAACAACCAGCACTATCTTTGCCATAATAATTAGGATTTCTAACTAAAATAATATTTTGATTGGTGCTCGAAGAATCATATCTAAAAGGTCCTGCACCAATTTTTAAATTTGTACCATATGCTTTGTAGGCAACTTCACTAATAATAGATGCTGCAGGGTTAGCAAGCAAGTGCATAAAGCTACTGTTAGGTTCTTCCAACGTCATAGAAAAAGTTGAATCATTAATCACTTTTAAGCCCGTTAACATTTTTGATTTTTTATTATAAAAATCGGTTGCTCCTAAAAGTCTATCTTTTAAAATTGTTCCAAAATGAAAGTTAAATTCAGATTGTGTAGCAAGTAATTCAAAACTGAATTTAACGTCTTTTGAGGTAATTTTCGCTCCTTTTCCTTCAGGAAAGCACTTATCGTCCTGAAAATAGGCATCTCCATTTAAATGAAAGGTAATGGTTTTCCCATCTGCCGACGTTTCCCATTTTTTAGCAATACCAGAAATTTCTTCCAAGGTAACAGGATTTAGGCGCACTAAACCTTCGTGTATTTGTGAAACAATTATTGCCTCATGTTGCATCGTAATTAATAATGGAAAAACGTTTCCAATCTCAGTATATTCAGCCATTGCAAAGGTCCCTCCGTTTCTTTCTGAAAGTTTTTTGTTTGAATGGGACGCATTATCTTTACAAGAAAAAAACAGTGTGGAAATCGTTAAAATAGAGAAAAGGTTGCTCAAATTCATATAATGTTTCTTAAGTTTAAAACAGTTTAAATATACAAATTTATCGATAACCTAATTAAATTAACTGTTTATTTGAAAATTTTGATTAAAAAAACTTCATTTTATTTTGTTTTTTCCAAATATCCTATTAATATTGCATGACTTTTGGCCTAAGCTTAAAACTAAATTACTATGAAGCAAACTTATTTATTTATACTTTTATCTGTAATCCTTTCCACTAAAGGGTTTTCTCAAGGTGGTGTTATTATTTTGGAAGGTAATTACCAAGGTAAGAATTTATATATTCAAAATCCATTTGGTAGTGGTGGAGTTGGTTTTTGTGTAACTGAAGTTTTAGTTAACGGAAACATTACAACTGATGAGATTAACTCAAGTGCTTTTGAAATTGATTTTAAACCACACAAACTAGCAATAGGAGAAAAAGTTGAAATTAAAATTAAACACAAAGAAGATTGCAAGCCTAAAGTATTAAATCCAGAAGTATTAAAACCAAAAAGTACGTTTGAAGTTATTGCTATGACAGTTGACAAAGACGGTACATTAAAATGGTCAACAAAATCAGAAACTGGTAAATTATCTTTCGCAGTTGAGCAATTCAGATGGAACAAATGGGTAAAAGTTGGTGAAGTTGATGGTATCGGTACTCCAAGTACAAACAGTTATGCTTTTAAAATCACTCCACACTCAGGTAAAAATCAAATACGTGTTCGTCAAACAGATTATAGTGGCCAACCAAGATTATCTAAACCGGTAGACTTTATGTCTGATGCAGCTGATATTACATTTGCACCAGTTAAAGTATCTAAAGACATTAACTTTGTAGCTTCTGATAAACCAGTAGAAACAATGTATGAAATCTATGACCAATACGGAAACGTTGTTAAAAGAGGTTTTGGAGCAACAATTGACGCTTCTAACTTAGCAAAAGGTGGTTATTTTTTAAACTATGATAATAAAATGGGTGAATTTATTAAAAAATAAAATTTATTCCAGTTCTTATAAAAACACTAAAAACGCCTCGATTATTCGGGGCGTTTTTATTATGTATTACACCTTGTTTTTTTAGTATTTAACGCTATTTTTACGTTATATTTTATTCTATGTATACTATAAAAATAAACGAAACAGCTGAACACAAGATTGATTTAAATAAATCATCGAACGGCATCATTGAAGGCACTCTTGATAACTTATTATTTAGCTCCGAAATTATTAAAGTGCGCGAAGGTGTGTTTCACATCATAAAAGATTATAAATCCTATACCGTAGAAATCGTAAAGCAAATTCCTGAAGAGAAAAAATTGACTGTAAAAATCAACAACACCTCTTACAATTTAAGTATTAAGGATAAATATGATGAACTTTTGCACAATTTAGGACTTGATACCTTAACAAGTAAAAAAGTAAACGATATTAAAGCGCCAATGCCTGGAATGGTTTTTAAAATTTTAGTTGAAGAAGGCCAAGAAATAAAAAAAGGAGATCCTTTAATCATATTAGAAGCTATGAAGATGGAAAACGTTTTAAAGTCTCCAACGGATGGTACCATAAAGAAAATTGCCGTAAAAACGGGAATAGCAGTAGAAAAAAATCAAATATTAATCCATTTTTAAATGAGTGATAGAAGAGATTTCTTTAAAAAAATAGGTGTACTTGGATTATCAACCATTGCAGCAAAACTAAGCAGTAATTCTAAATTAGAAACTCTTGATAATATAGCAAGCCATGCGATGCCAAACGATGCGTTTACATTGCCAAAATTACAATACGCATACAATGCCTTAGAGCCTTTTATTGATGAACAAACCATGTTGATTCATCATACCAAACATCATCAGTCTTACGTTGATAAACTAAACGCCTTAAAATCAACTAACATTGATTATCAGGTTGATGATATCACAAAGTGCCGACAATTAGAGCCTTCTCCAATGGGCAATACGAGCTTAAGAAATAATTTAGGTGGGCATGTAAACCATAGTTTGTTTTGGGAACTTTTAAAACCAAATCCTAAAGCAGAACCAAATTTTCCTAAGACAAATATATCAGAAGCAATTATTAAAGAATTTAAATCATTTGATGAATTTAAAAAATTGTTTTCTGAGGCTGCCACAAAGCATTTTGGAAGTGGTTGGTGCTGGTTAATTCTACAGAAAGGAAAATTGATGATTGTAACTACTCCTAACCAAGATAATCCATTTATGAAAACGCGCATGACAGATGATTCTAATAATCATGTAGTGTTAGCGCTTGATGTTTGGGAACACGCTTATTATTTAAAATATCAAAATAAAAGAGCAGATTATATTTCCAATTGGTGGAATATTATTAACTGGGAAAAAGCAGAAGAGTTATATCTAAAAAACAAATAGTAATACCATGATTCGTTTTTCACTTTCGGTTAGTTTCATTTTTATTACATTCCTTGCTTTTTCGCAAAACTCAGATAGCTTAATGCTTCGCAAAATTTTTGATTATTATTTAATACAAAGTAAATGCTACTCAAACTTAGAATTTCTTTCAACTAAAATCGAAAGTCGTTTAAGTGGTTCGCCAGGTGCTGCAAAAGCCGTAATATGGGCAAAACGAGCTATGTATGATGCAGGTGCTGACACCGTCTATTTACAACCCTGCATGGTGCCACACTGGATAAGAGGAAAAAAAGAAAGTTGTTCATTAATAAATAAACAAAACAAAATCATCAACTTTAATATTTGTGCGCTTGGGAATTCTATTGCAACAAAAGCAAATGGTTTAACTGCAAATGTTATTGAAATAAAAAGCTTTAAAGAATTAGATTCTTTAGGCGAAAAAAACATAAAAGGAAAAATTGTTTTTTTTAACGTGTATTTTGATCATACTCATTTAACGACTGGTGCGTGTTATGGCGAAACAGTCACTTATAGATATTCTGCACCAAGCAAAGCTGCTAAATACGGTGCTGTTGGAACTATTGTAAGAAGCATGAGTTCAATTAGTAATGATTTTCCTCACACAGGTGTGATGGGTTATGATACGGTATTGTGTAAAACAAAAATACCTGCTTGCGCCATTAGCTTTACTGGTGCCGATAAATTATTAGATGAATTAAGCGCAAATAAAGATCTTAAATTAACAATTAACATGAGTTGCAAAATGCTTCCTGATGAATTATCTTATAATGTAGTTGGCGAAATAAAAGGAAGTGCAAAAGCAAATGAAATAATTTTAGCTGGCGGACATTTAGATGCTTGGGATAATGGGCAAGGCGCACATGATGATGGAGCTGGTGTTGTGCAAGGAATCGAAGTGTTGGGCATGTTTAAAAAACTAAACATAAAACCTCAACACACCATTAGAGCTGTTGCATTTATGAATGAAGAAAATGGTGGCGCTGGTGGAAGAGCTTATTTTGAAGACACGCAAAAAAATAATTTGAAACACATTGCCGCACTTGAAAGTGATGCTGGTGGTTTTTCGCCACGTGGCATAAGTGTTGATTCAACGATGGGAGCATATGCAAAAGCCCTTGGGTGGAAAAATTTATTAAACCCCTATTTTGTACAATACATTACACAAGGAGGCGGTGGCGCTGATATTGCGCCTCTTAAAAAATTAGGAGTGCCGTTAATTGGCTTTCAACCTGATGGACAAAAATATTTTGACTATCACCATACTTCAGATGATACGTTTGACAAAATCAATAAACGCGAATTATCATTAAGCGCAGGAGTTATAGGAAGTTTAATTTATTTAATTGACACCAAAGGCTGGTAAACCAACGTTTAAAAAACACTAATGAAATATTCTCAAAAAAAACTTAGTTACCTTGTATTAGTTTTAGTTGTTGGGATTAGTATTTTATTTGCGTTCAAAATTAAAACCTTAAGTTTTAATTACGACTTCGAAGCTTTTTTTCCTAATGAAGACAACGAACTTGAGACCTATAATAAGCATAGAGATCGTTTTGAATGGGATAATGAGTTTGTATTATTAGGGATTGAAAATAAAAAAGGAATCTTTAAAAAAGACTTTCTTACCAAAATCGAACATTTATCGAACGATTTAAAATTGATAAATGATGTTGATCGAATTGTTTCTCCTACCAACATCAAAAACGTTTCTTTTAGTGGCTTAGCGCCAGTAGAAAAAAGATTAATTCATGTTGAGGATGAAACGCTCTACAAAGATGATAGCGCAAACATTTACAGCAGTCCTGAATTAATTGGTTCGTTTTTTCCGAATGATGCTAAGTCTATTTCTATATTCATAAAAACAAAAGAAGGCTTAAGTAAAAAAAAGAGCGATAGTTTAGCCAAAAACATTGAAGCCGCTTTTAGTAAATACAAATTTGATGAAGTTCATTTTGTTGGAAGAATTGTAGCACAAGATGTGTATTTAAAAAATTTAGAAAATGAATTCAAATATTTTTTAAGCATTTCGTTTTTTTTAGTGGTTGTCTTTTTATGGTTTTCCTTTAAATCGCTTTATGGAATTATTGTTCCTATCACCATCGTTATTATCTCTATTTTTTGGACTTTAGGCATCATGGCGCTCTTAGGGCAATCGTTAGACATCATGACGGTTATGTTGCCAACCATGATTTTTATTGCTGGTATGAGCGATGTGGTACATTTTTTCTCGAAATATTTTGAAGAACTTTCTAAAGGAACTGAAAAGACAAAAATATTTCCATTAATTATAAAGGAAGTTGGCTTCCCTACATTTTTGACTCTGATTACAACCGTTGTAGGGTTTTTATCCTTATTGTTTTCGAGCATCATTCCTATTCGTGATTTTGGAATTTTTACTTCTGTTGGAATTATTATTGCTTTTGTTTTAACGTATACCTTGCTTCCAGCCTTGTTGTTTTTGTTTACACCAAAAAAATTAGTGGTTGTTCATAGCCAAAACAACAAAACATACAACGTCATGCGCACCGTATTGTTTTGGATTTTTAGAAATCAAAAAACCATTATTGTTACAACTTGTGTACTGATTGCTTTATCTATTGTTGGTGTTTACAAAATTAAAGTCAATAATATTTTACTCGAAGATTTATCTGACCGTGTAAAAATCAAACAAGATTTTATGTTTTTCGACAAACACTATAGTGGTGTAAGGCCTTTAGAATTAGCCATTGAAATAAAAAATAAAAATAAAACGGTTTGGGATTATGATATCATGCAACAGCTTAATGCCGTTGATGAATTTATAAAAAAAGAATACAAAGCTGGTTTTGTTTATTCGCCTGCCATGATTTGTAATGGAATAAACAAATCATTAAACGATGAAGGCAGTGGCGCTTTATCATTTCCAAACAAAGAAGACTATGCCGATATTAAAAAACAAATTGTTGAGAATAAGAAAAACAAAGACATTAAGCGAGTCATTTCCATTGATGGTAAACATGCGCGTATTAGCGCTAAAATAAATGACATTGGAAGCATTGTTGTGAATGAGCATAACAAAAAATTTCAAGAGTTTATTAAATCAAACATTAATACAAACGATGTTGAAATAAAAATTACGGGCGCGGCTCACCTTGTGGATCGCAATAATGAATACATGGTTTCAAACATGACACAAGGTTTTTTATTTTCTATTATTGTTATTGCACTACTAACATATTTGTTGCACCGAAGTTGGCGAATGGTTTTAGTTTTTATTTTACCAAATTTTATTCCTCTATTAATTATTGCTGGTATTATGGGCTTTGCTGGTATTGAATTAAAAGCGGCAACGTCTTTAGTGTTTAGTATAGCGTTTGGGGTAGCCACCGATGATACCATCCATTTTATTTCGCGTTTAAAAATAGAACTAGGTTATGGTAAGTCATTAATCTACGCCTTTAAACGCACCTACTTTGAAACAGGTAAACCAATTATTTTAACCACCTTTATTTTAATGGGCGGCTTTATCAGTTTAATGATTAGTGATTTTCAAAGCACGTTTTACTTTGGCTTTTTAATTTGCATCACTATTGTGATTGCTGTGATTGCCGATTTCTTTTTACTACCAGTATTGTTGTTTTGGATATTGGGAAAAAAGAAAAAGAAATAATTGAACGATTAAAGCAGTATAAATAATTGAAGTATTCTCATTTATTTTTATTGTCCTTTAAACGTTACTTTAATTTTGTTGCCAGTTGAGTTGGTGGTTTCGATAATAAACTTTGTTTTTATCAATTCCTTAATAGTCCAAGGTTCATTTGTGTAATTAAATAATAAAGGAAAGTCTGAATAATAAATACCAATACCAGATGCTTTTTTATCATTAGTGTCAAACGTAATTTTGCGTTTAAAATTACTGAAATCATAATCTATGCCAGCAGATGGTATAACATATTTATGTTTAATAATGTTTTTGATATTAAAACCACAAGTGTATACTTTTTCTATTTTTCCATTTACGCGTGTTTTATAATAACTAAATTCGAGTGTGGCATCTTTAAGAGTATACACAACCGTGTCTATAGGATTCATAGGGTCGTAAATTAATGTATATTTCTTATCTGTTACATCATCACCATCAACCAAACATTCCGTTAAAGTCCAAACTCTTCTCAGGCGTTTATCCGGTGTTTCAAAACTAATTTTACCATCTTGCGGGTATTTTCTACAAGTTGTAAAACTTAAAACAATAATGCTAAACAGTATTAATAGTTGGAGTGCTTTCATTTATTTTTATTGCCCTTTAAATGTTACTTTAATAAAGATACAATAAATAGAATACTCTTTTCTAAAACCAACCTTTCTTTCCTTTTCCGCCTAAGCCAAGCACGCCAAGCAAACCTCGAGCTACTTCTTTAAACACCGTTCGTCCAACTTGCCTCACCATCGTGTTTTCGCTGATTTTTTCTATCGTCGATTTTTCTTCCTTCTTCGATTTCTTTTCATGTTTTTCTTCTTCTTCAACCTCAGCCGCTTCTTGTAATTTTTTATTTAAAATTTCAAAAGCACTTTCTCTGTCAATGACTTCGTTATACTTTGCCGCTATTAAACTCGATGCTACTGTTTGCTCAATTTCTTCTGGGGTTAATATACCAATTCTGCTCATTGGCGCTCTTAAATGCGTTGCCGCTAATGGTGTAGGAATTCCTTTTTCGTTTAAAGCAGAAATTAAACACTGTCCAATTCCTAAACTCGTTAATAATTCATCTGTTTTATAAAATTCAGAAATCGGATAATTCTCTGCTGTTTTTTTTATCGCTTTTCGATCTTTTTCAGTAAACGCTCGCAATGCATGTTGCACTTTTAATCCTAATTGAGATAATACCGCATCAGGAACATCATACGGGTTTTGTGTACAAAAATAAATCCCAACTCCTTTACTTCTAATTAATTTTATAATCGATTCTATTTGATCTAATAAGGCTTGCGATGCTTCTTTAAAAATTAAATGAGCTTCATCAATAAAAATACACAGTTTTGGTTTTTCAATATCACCCGCTTCCGGAAATGTTTGATAAACCTCCGCCAACAAACACAAAATAAATGTTGAAAATAACTTTGGTTTATCTTGTATATCCACTAATCTTATAATAGAGGCCATCCCTCTTCCGTAGGCATCTACGCGTGTTAAATCAGAAACTTCAAAAGAACGCTCTCCAAAAAAAGCTTCAGCGCCCTGTGTTTCTAATTCTATAATGCCTCTCAAAATAGTTGAAATAGAAGCAGAAGAAACGTTACCATAATTTTTCATGATTTCTTCTTTTCCTTCTCCACCAACAAAATTTAATAAGGCTTTAAAATCTTTTAAATCAACTAACGGTAATTTTTTATCATCCGAATACTTAAAAATAATAGCAACGATACCACTTTGTGTTTCGTTTAAATCCAATATTTTTGAAAATAAAACAGGTCCAAATTCACTTACGGTTGCTCTTAACTTCGCACCATTTTCTTTTGATAAAGTTAAAAACTCAACACTTGAACCATTTGGAATAAATGGAATTCCAATAGCTGAATGGCGTTCTTCTATTTTCGGATTTGTAACTCCTGGTTTTGCAATACCACTTAAATCACCTTTCAAATCCATCAACAAAACAGGAATACCTTTGGCACACATGTTTTCTGCTATTACTTGTAGCGTAACTGTTTTTCCGGTTCCTGTTGCACCAGCAATTAAGCCATGTCTGTTTAATGTTTTTAACGGGATTTTTACTTGCGCTTCTTTTTGAGGAATGCCATCAAGCATAGCAGCTCCCATCAAAATAAAATCACCTTTTGTTGTGTAACCGTCGTTTATAGTTTGTATAAATTTTGCAAGATCTGGCATGTTGAATTTTTTAATAAAAATAAAAAAGCTCTGCTATTAACGTAGCAGAGCTTTTAAACAATTTGGTAACATTTATTTACTTAACAACGTAACGTGTCCTACCTTTTCATAATCTTTTCGATTCACATCACTAAAGTTTATTTTATAAACGTAAGTATCTGTTTTTAATAATGGGCCTGTATTATTTTTTGCACCATTCCATGATTTATTAATATCATTTGATTTGAAAATTTCTGCACCCCATCTATCAAAAATGATAATACTAAATGTAGAATAATCTACTCCTGAATCGGCAAGATAAATTTGGAATAAATCATTTAAGCCGTCTCCATTACCTGGTGTAAATGTATTTGGAACATATAATGCGATATCAGGATTAACGGTTATAATTTTAGCAGATGTATCGATACAACCATTGCTATTTGTTGCTATTAACGAAACAACATATTTACCAGTATTTGTAAATAAATAATCGGTATTAACTTGTGTAGAAGTTTTAAGTCCTGCAATGTCCCATAAATACGTGTTGGCATTTAAAATTGTAGACTGATTTGTGAAGTTTACTTGGCCATCAACAATAGTTGTCACTTCAGGACTTGCATCAAAAGCAGATACAGGAACCGAGAATACGGTTATTGCCATTGGTGCAGTTGTTGTATCTGTACAGCCAATATTATCAGTATACGTTAATATAGCAGTATAGGTGCCTGGCACTGAATAAGTATGCGCAACATTTAAACCAAATACTGGCGCACTGCCATCACCAAAAGTCCACGAACCATTACCTGTAACAACTGTGGTTGTATAGAAGTTAACAAGCAATGGATAATTACAACCTTCAGTTATATCGGATTTCACATTCGCTTCTGGTTTTGCATTAATCGAAATACTTGTTGTTTTTGTATCAGGACATAATCCAAGTGGTAACGGATCTGTTGAATACGTAATAATATGCGTTCCTGCACCGGCAACCGAAGGATCGAACGTGCTACCCGTTACGCCAGCACCAGACCAAACCCCTCCAGTATATTGCGCAATAGCTTGCAGATTAGTTGTTGGATTATAAATACAATATGGCCCAAGAGCACTAATTAAAGTGGCAGGCATAAAATGAACGACATTAATAAGAGCCGAATCCTTTTTAACACAAGGTCCGTTTGTTAATGTATAAATGATTTGATTATTCCCTAACATACTTGCATTGGGAAGAAATGATCCCGTGCCTGATATGGATGTAGCTATTGTTGTTGAACTCCAAACACCTCCAATTGGACTTGCCGTCATTGTTTGCGCAGCAAAATTATCACAGTAAGGGCCTGCAGGCGTTATGGTTGGCTGCACGACCGTACTAACCGAAACTACTAAACTGGATGTTGATGGACACAATGTGACCGTTGGCATTGAGTTAGTTGAATAGGTGAGCGTAAAGGTTCCTGCGCCTGAGGCTGAAGGATTAAAAACAGTTCCACTAACTCCAGGGCCTGCCCAAACACCTAATGAACTTGTTGGTATTGGACTTAAACTAATGGTAGGATTTGTAACACATTGCGGAACAATTGAACTAGTGAGCGTAGATGGAATATATTGTTCAACATTTACTACAATTGAATCTTTTTTAATACAACCATTATTTGAAGCAGTAACATGCAGAGTCATAGTACCAGCACCTGAAACACTTGGGGTAAATACACCAGTAACAGAATTTGTAATTCCCGAGCCAGTCCATGTGTTAGTTACAACACCTGTTGTTCCAGTATATGCAATACCTAAAGTAGATGCAGAAAAATTTGTACAAAATGGTGAGCCAGAAGTGATCGTTGTTGTAAATGCAGGAGTTACAGTGATTCGAACAGTGTCCGTTTTTGGACAAGCCCCAGTTCCTATAGGAGAAACCGTTACGGTGTATTGAATGCTCGATGTAACACCTGTAGCAATAGGGTTTTGAATAGTTGTGCTACTTAAATTTGTTGCTGGTGCCCATAAATAAGTAAAGTTAAGTGGGTTTTGTGTGCTTGTACAATTTCCAAATTTAATATTTGGTAAATTATTGCTATAATTCCAAATAGAAGTGCCTGGCGTTGTTGGTCCACAAGCAACCGTTACATCACTATAAAATGTTTTTGACGCACTATATGGTTTTGTTGTTGAAGGCGAAGAGCAATTATTTGTCCAAGCTGAAGTTAGAGAATAACAAGTTTCTATAATAATATTAGAAACCCCATCCCATTCATATGCTTGTGTAAAATTATGAGTGTTCCAACCCGCTACAACATTATACATTGGTGTAGTATATACTTGCACTAAACCTGTTTCAAAAACTTGTGTGCTCGAATGAGTTGTTAAAGTGGTACACTTCATACTAATTGTATAGTTTGGATAGTTTGTAGTTCCACTAATAGTAGAAACGAAAAACGCAGCACTTGAAATTTTACCAGGAACAACACCAGCTGCTAATAAATCGGAAGCTAAATACAAAAATTGATGACGAGCATTTTTATAAAAATTCCCATAAGGCGCTGGCCACGACGACGAGCCATTTAAAACAGCGCCAGTTCCAACCTGAACAATAGATGGAGAAGTGCAACCAGTAGTGGCTAAAGCACACATGGTTGGATTTCCGTTTAAAAAATTTACATTTAATTGAACGTTACCGCCACCACATAAAACCGTATCATTTAATGGTGTTGCGCTAAAGTTTGCCGCGGCTATTGGTAAAATAGTTACAGATACAGGCGCAGATTGTTTCTTACACCCTAAAGGGCTAGTAGCTTGAAGCGTATAAACAAATGTACCTGGCGTATTATAAGTTCCGGTTGGCGCAGCTGTTGATGTTGAACTCAAGGCTGTTGAAGGTGCCCAAGTATAAGTATAACCAGCAAGTAAGGGAGAAACGGTGGAAGTAAATTGAACCGTACTATTTAAACAACTATTGCCAACACTAGCATTAGCAGTTAATGTGAAATCAGGAACAACCTTTACAATCATCGTATCAGAATTCACACAATTGATTGCTCCGTTAGTATGTAATACATACGTTTGAGTGGTTGCAGGAGAAACTACAGGAAACTGACAAGGGTTACAACTGAAGGCTGGGCCAACAGGAATAAGCACTCCTGCGATATCTTTCCAGGTAAATAAAACACCGGGTCCCGAACTATTTATGGTGGCGGTTTGAGCTCCACAAATTATAATATCTGGACCAGCATTAGCTGCGGGCAAAACATCAATTACGTAAGTGTAAAATTCAACACCCGGAACTGGGCATGCATTGTCCTTTATTAAAACATTGAAATTTGTATTCGTGTAAGCGGTACCAACACCTGGTGTCCAACAGATATGAACCGTCATTGAATTAATAGTGGAATAAGTTACCGAGTAGGTTGCGCCAGGCAATGCTGTGAAAATATTTGGAGAAGAAAATTTAATAGAATCTCCAGGGTTAGGGTCTGTAAAATCAATGTCAAAACAAAAAGGAACACCTTCGCATATTTGTAAACTATAGGGCGAAAGTGTACTCGTGGTTCCGGCAGTTGGATTTGAAACGCCACCACCACCACAACCTGTAGTGAGGTTAGAACAACTAATAATCACAACCTGAATGTCACGCATGACAGTACCAATAATGTTTCCTAAAGCATCTTTTTCGGTGACCTGAACAACAACAACAAAATCGCCTAAGGCTGTTGGCGTAAAATTAACCTGACCCGTTACTGCATTAATTGTCATTCCAGTAATTGGCGCCGAACCAGAATATCCTCCGGCATAGGTTACAAATGTTGTTCCTGTTTGATAAGCACTAACTAAAGCATAACTTAGCGTATTCCCATCAGTTTCAACTACCCCTAAATTAAAACAAGCGGGCTGACCTAAACAGAAATATGGTAAAGGTGGTGCTGTAAAATAAGGGGAATTGTTACATGGAGCTGTTAAATTATCTAAGGTTGCAAATTGGTAGTAACTAGCACTTGTACCACCAGTAACGTTTGTAATACTACCTCCTCGGCAGCAACTCCCTAAAGAAAAAGTCCAGCTATTACAAGCCATTGGTAATGTTATGGTTCCAACATAATCAATTCTGTTTTTACAAGATAATGTAGAACCAGGACATAAACCTGTTACACTAACGCCAGGGCCTGGAGTTAGAGAACTTTGATTAACCGTAACGCTAAGAGCGTTTCCGCAACCATTTACGCTAATTACTTGAGAAGCTCCAGGATTAAATCCGCCTGCACAATCCCAATAATAACTTAACTTAACTTCATATAAACTGCCACCAAGGCATTTATAAGTGATTTCACCACCTGCTATATGAGAAGAATAAGATTTAAAAGAAAGTGCTATTAATAAAATTAATATAAGACGGTTCATTTGTTAACAATTTAGATACCAAAGGTACGAAATATGTATGTGTGTTTTTAATCCTTTACTCAATATTATGGGATTTCTAATAACTAAAAAGGGCTGTTTTGTAAAATTATTTTCATAGCTTTACTCTATGGATAATGCACAAAATAATCAAGGGCAACAAATTAAAAAATCGAAATGGCCAAAACGTATTTTTTTTCTTTTCCTAATTATAATCGCATCGTTTGCTGGCTATGTTTGGGTATGTGGCACAACTTATAGCGAAGGTTCGAGAACCGGAGTTGTGGTTAAAGTTTCAAAAAAAGGGTACCTTTTTAAAACCTATGAAGGAACTTTAAATTTAGGTAGTATTTCTTCTGGTGAAGGAATAATTATGCCAACAAAAATATGGGACTTTTCAATTCAAAAAAACGACACCTCTGTGTTTAATAAAATTACTAGAACACAAGGAAAAGATGTTCGCTTATATTATCAAGAGGTTGTTAAAACCTTTGTTTGGCAAGGCGATACAAGGTATTATGTTACTAAGATAGAAGTGGTAAAATAGGTTTAGTTTTACAAACCTTAATAGATTTTACTTGGGCTCAACATCATCTTCCCAATGTTTAGTTTGTTGTTTTGAAAAACGTAAACCAAGCATTAATTCATGAGTTGCAGTTGAATATTTTTTCAATCGCGTGGTTGTAAAATCATAAGAGTACCCAATCATTAAATAATTTTTGTACATAAAGCCAACTAATGCTGTAAAGGCGTCGTTGTGTCTGTAACCACCACCTAACCATATTTGTTCTTTGTATAAAACTCTTAAACCTACATCTATTTTTGCTGGTGCTGGCGAGGCATATTTTACTAAAAACGAAGGTTCAATTTTAAAATCTTCGTTAATGTTAAATTTATAGGCTCCGTTTACCAATAAGTGCGTCACCAATTTTCCTTTTCCGTCACCGTTATTATACAATAAAATTGGGCTTTGATATAATTGAGGAGCACTAATTCCAAAATACCATTTATCATTATGAACATAAATTCCCGCTCCAAAATCAGGTAGCGTTTTTGTTTGATAACCAATTAATAAATTTTCATCACCATTATCGTGTAACGTAATTTTATGTCCGTCAATCCCCCATTGCTGAATTCCAGCGCTTATACCTAAAGATAGTTTTGTTTTAGCTGCAATCTTAATGTGATAGGCATAAGCTAAACTAATTCCAACACGGCGCGTTGGCCCAACAATGTCAGTATAAATATGTGTACCTAAACCATGATGCCTGTTCTTAAAAGGTGCGTGTAAAGTCAACATATAAGTTCGGGGAGCATCTGTTATTCCAACCCATTGATAGCGGTTGTTTGAGCGAACATCTGCATAATTATCTTTGCCGGCAACTGCAGGATTTATTGCCATTTCATTTAGCATATACTGCGTGTATTGGGGTAATTGCTGAGCGATAAGCAATTCAGCAAACACCATAAAAAATAATATGTATATCGATTTTTTCATTTGTTATCTAAATATGGTTAATGGCCCTGTAAACGGTTTTGGATAGGCAAAATGATTAATGTTTATGACATAATAATAGGTTCCTACAGGTAAATCTTTTCCTTTATACTGACCATTAAATGGAACTGCATATCCTTTCGAATAATATAATTGCTCACCCCAACGGTTATAAACCTCCACTTCACAATCAGGGAATAGTGTAATAAAATCTAATTGCCAGTAATCATTTTTACCATCACCATTTGGAGTAAATCCATTTGGAATTTTAATTTCTGGGTAAATATAAACAGTAACCGTATCCGAGTTTTTACAACCATTTATATCTATTACACTCACCGTATACGTTGTAGTAATTGTTGTGCTCGTTGTTGGGTTTGATGCTGTATTACTAGTTAAATCTGTTATTGGTAACCAACTAAACGAACTTCCTGTTGGACCTGTTGGGCCACCACCAATGGTTGCAGTTGCATAAATTGGAATACTAACAAATGGACCAGCATCAACAATCGGTAATGGATTAGAGTTTACTACAACCGTATCTTGATCAACACATAAACCATTTGTAGCCACTAAAACATAGGTTGTTGTTCCGGTTGCTGGCGTTACAGAAACAACTGTTGTGTTTGAAAAGGCCACTAATAATGGAAGTTCAAACCATTGGTATGTAATACCACCGTTTGAAGGAGATCCATTAAGCAACAATGTTCCGTTTTGACAGAAAGAGGTGTCGTTACCAGCAATTGCATTTACATTAACAGTTGCAACTAAAGTGATGACGGTGTCTTTTATACAACCTCCTAAATCAGTAATAGATAAACTATAAGTCCCAGACAAAACATTTGTTAAGTTTTGTGTTATTGCTCCACCTGGCATCCAAGAATAAGAATATGCGGGAACTCCGCCACCATTTGTTACTGTTATTGAACCATCTGCAATTGTGTTACAACTTGCGTTAAGTCCGAGGGCTGTTAACGTCATCGTTGATGGATTTACGATCGTATAAGACTGAGTAGCTGAACATCCTTTGGCATCTGTTATTGTGATTGAATAGATACCAGCACATAATGAAGAGATAGATGGTGAGGCAGAAACCGTTGGTGTCCAGCTATAAACGAACGGAAGTGTTCCACCACTTGGAATTGCTGTTAAAGAACCATTACAATCATCTTTACATTTTGGGCTATCAATATCGGGTGAACTGAAAACAATAGGGCTATTAGCAGATATTGAAAAATTTTGTACAGCTCTACAGCCTAATGCATCAGTAACTAAAACCGAGTAACTTCCTGCACAAAGCCCAGAGACTGTGTTTGTAATTGCGCCATTGCTCCAAAGAGTTGTAACCGCAGGCGTACCACCAGCAATTACAATTGTTGCGGATCCGCTGCATACTGCTGAACAATTAATATCAAATTTAGTGATTCCTATTACGGGTCCATTTATCGAACCTATCGAAAATACTTGCGTTTTAGAACATGTTCCGTCACTTACTACTAAGGTATAACTTCCTGGTGATAAGCCTGTAACTACTGATGTTGCACCCACTGCAGGCAACCAAGCATATGTGTAAACTCCTGAACCACCAATAACATTTACAACAATAGAACCTGTATTTACTGAACATGATGATTGTGTTACCATAGGGGTAATAGTCATTGCTGTTGTGCTTCCAATAACTACACTTGCTGTTCGCGAACATCCATTGACATCAGTCATATTACAAAAATAAACACCTGCACACAATCCTAATTGAGTAGGTGCTGAAGATCCGTTATGCAACCAATTATAAGTTATTGGAGCAATTCCTCCTACTGCAACAACAGTTACTGTACCGTCGCAAACACCAGTACAAGATGCGTCAACCTTTGTGATTGTTTCACCTGTAATTCCAGAAGAACTATTAATTACTACGCTTGAAGTTGAAATACAACCATTACCATCAGTAATTTGAACAGCATAAACACCTGCGCATAATGATGTGGAAGTGATTCCTGTTTGAGTATTACTCCAAACTAATGAATATGTTGGAGTTCCGCCAACAGGATTGACTGTTGCTGAGCCATTACATAAATCACAACTTGGCTGCGAAATGGTTGGTGTAAACGTAACTTGTGATGGAGAAGTAATAACCCCAGGAAATATATTAAAACAACCATTAGCATCAGTTATCGTTACTGAATAAGATCCATTGCAAAGACCTGTTGCTAAAGCCGTTGATTGCCCAAGTGGATCAGACCAATTAATTCCGTAAGGCGGTAAACCACCAGCAATATTAGTTGCTAACAGTGTTCCGCTACATGAATTATAACAATTATTATTAACCGAGAAGGTATTACTTGTAATGCTGACAAGGCTAGGTAAATTATATAAGCCAATTAAATTACAACCTAAAGCATCAGTAATTGTAACAGAATATGATCCAGGACACAAACCGGTTATAGAAGATGTTGTTGCGGCAGTGTTCCATAAGTATGTAAATCCACCATTTCCACCAGTAGGGCCAAGAACAATACTACCATTACAGTTTCCAAAACAAGTTGCACTGGTTAAAATATCATTATCTGAAATTGCGAGAGGTTCAATAATTGTTGCGTTTGGAAAAAACAAACACCCATTAGAATCAAGGATTTGAGCTGTATAACTTCCTGCACATAAACCAGCAATTAAAGAATTTGTTGAAACAGGGGAAATCCAACTTAATGTGTAGGATGGTGTTCCTCCAACAGGATTTGAAATCGCTAATGCACCGTTACATTGCCCGTTACAGGCAACATTAGTCGATGCAATAGTTGCACCAGTTGGGCCGTTAGAATTGCTTAACGCAATGGCGATTGTTGCCGTACAAAGAGCTTGATTAGTTACAACAACCGTATATACTCCTGCTGCTAAGCCCGAAACCGTTGCACTCACAGATGCTAGTGGTGGCAACCAACTATAGGTATAAGGGTTACTAACTGTTGTGCTAGGAACCGCAACAATAACTCCATTACTAACACCACAAGTTGCAGGAGTAATCGCTGGGTTTAAAAATATGGAAGGTGGTGATGTTAATGTCAATGTTTGAGTATCCTGACATAAATTTGCATCAGTAACTGTTACGGTATAATTTCCAGAACATAAACCTGAAACCGTTTGTGTTGTATTAGTTGGAGCTGTCCAAGAATAGGTTATTGCACCCGTTCCTCCAATTGGATTAGAAGTAACTATTCCATTACAAAGACCTCCGCAAGTTGCATTAGTAAAAGAAGCATTTGCTAAAAGCGTTGGAGGATTAATTAATGTTGCTAACGCTTGTCCTGTACATAAATTTGCATCTGTAACTATAACCGTATAATTTCCTGCACACATACCTATTGGATTGGGAACAGGGCCACCACTTGCAATCCACACATATGAATATAACGGTGTTCCGCCTGATACCGTAGTTGCAATACTACCATTACATACGGCATTACATTTTGGGTTTGTAACTGTTGTTGTTACTACAATTGGCAAAGGTTGTGTAATAATAAATGGATTAGTACTTATACAACCATTAAAATCAACAACGGTACCAGTATAAGAACCAGAACATAAAGAGCCAACCGTAGAGGTTAATGCAATTGGTAAGGAATTATAGGAAAAAGAATACGGTCCAGTTCCACCACTGGCAGTTAATGTGGCGGATCCATTACAGGTTCCATTACATAAATTATTAGTTGACACTAATGTGGAAGTAAGGGCCGAAGGTTGACCTATACTAACTGTCCCTGTAAAAACACAACCATTAGCATCTTGAACTGATACAGAATATATACCTGTACATAATCCAATAACATTATTTAAAACAGAACCGGGAAAACCACCTAAAGGAGTCCATGAATAAGTATACGGAGCTGTTCCACCAACCACACTAACGCTTGCAGTTCCTGTACATCCACCAAAACACAACACGTCTGTTTTGTTAAACGTTAATGTTACCGAAGATGGTTGGGTGATATTAAAAGTATTAGATTGAACACATAAGTTTGCATCGGTAATATTAACGGTGTAATTTCCTAAACACAGTCCGGTTGGGTCTTGTCCAATACCTCCGGCAGGAATCCAACTGTAAGTATATGCTGGCGTTCCTCCTGAAGGAGTTAAATTAATTGAACCCGTACAGGCACCATTACATAACACATCTGTTATAATTCCGGAAGAAGTAATTTGTGTGGGTTGAGCAATGTTAATAGTTTGACTTGTAATACAACCTACATTATCTGTTACCTGAACAGCATAAACCCCTGCACATAAAGAAGCAACGACCGAATTAGTAGATGGTATTGTTGGCCAATTGATGGTAAAGGGACCAGAACCAACAATTGACAATGAAGCACTTCCTGTACATAAACCAAAACACGTTATGGAATTAGAGGTAGCTGTAACCGTTGATCCTAAAGGATCACTTAATGTTGTTGTGTAAGATTGTGTACAGCCGTTTCCGTCTGTTGTGTTTAAAATATAAGTACCAGCAGGTAAATTTATTAATGGATTAACTGAGCCTCCAGGCACCCAAGTAAATGTTACAGGAGCTGCTCCGCCGGTTAAAGTATGTGTAATTGATCCATTTGTGGCCAAACATCCCGAGGGATTGACAATTGTAAAAGCAGCGGCAACCGAACTCGTAGGCGAAATATTGATAATTTGAATCTGAGAACAACCGTTTCCATCTGTAGCAGTAACCGTATATGCACCTGGGCATAAACCTCCTATGCTTTGAGTGGTTAATCCGCCAGGTTGCCATAAATAACTAATTGGTCCTGTTCCTCCTACTGCTGTTGCTGTTGCGCTTCCATTACACAAGCCACTACAGGTAACACTTGTTTGATTTACCGTTAGAGTTATTGCTGGTGGATTTGCAAAAGTTGTTTGATCTGTATTTGAACACCCATTTGCATCGGTAACTAGCACAGTATAAGTTCCTGCACAAAGCGCTGTTGCTGTAGCAGCCGATTGACCTGTTGGTGTCCAAGTATAAGAATATGGTAATAAACCACCAGCAGCATTTGCCGTTGCAATTCCTGTACAACCACCATTACAGGTTAACGTAGAGCCATTAGAAGTTACTAATACAATTACGGTTTGATTAATATTTACCGTTTGAGTTGCAGTACAGCCCTTTGAGTCAGTAACAACTACCGTTTGAACCCCAACACATAAATTCACCGCTGTTGCGGTAGTTTGACCACTTGGAGACCAAGAATAAGTGAATGGACCTGTTCCGCCTACACCACCTGCAGTTGCCGAACCGATACAAATATTACAAGTAGGAATAACTCCACCAACTGTTGCTGTTAAAGCTGCAGGTTGAGAAACAGTTGCTGCTATTGAAGCTAAACAGCCATTAGCATCAGTAACTGAAGCAACGTAACCTCCGGGACATAATGTAGTTGCCGTTAATGTTGTTTGTGCTGGTAATGAATTCCAATTAATAAAATATCCTGGAGTTCCACCAGAAGGACTAACAGAAACAGTTCCATCACATGCGGCGGCACAACTTACGGTTCCGTTGGTTGAAGTTAAAATAAGCGCTGAAGGAGTCGTAATTGGAACCGTTTGACTTGCCACGCATCCTTGTAAATCAGTAACAGTAGCTGTATACGTTCCTTGACATAAATTTGTAGAAATATTTCCAACGTCTCCGTTAGTCCAATTAATAGTATACGTTGGTGTACCACCTAAAACAGCAGCTGTTGCAATACCGGTGCATTGTGCAAAACAGTTAGGGTTAGTTGGAACTATTGAGATAGTGATTGCAGTTGGGGCTAAAACGGTTGTTGTTGTTGAAGATTTACATCCAAAAACATCTGTTACAGTGGCAGTATAAACACCAGCACATTGACCAGCTAAGAATGAAGTGGTTGCTCCATTACTCCACAAAAATGTGTAACCCGGCGACCCTCCATTTACAACAGTTGATATAGAAGCGTTGCACAATCCAGCACAAGTAATAGATGTTGTGTTTAAAGCTAAGGTTAATAAATTTGGTTGTATTAAATTAATTGTTTGTGTTTGTACACAACCAACAGCATCGCTAACCGTTAATGTATACAGGCCAGCACAAAGACCATTAAAAGGCGCAGGCGCAATAATCGGTGCACCAACAGACGGTTGAAGCGTAAAAGTATAAGGACCAGTTCCTCCTGAGGGAGCAGAATTAATACTACCATTACAAACGCCATTACAGGTTGGAGATACTGAAGTTGTATTTAAGGTAATAACTAATGGTTGTGAAATTGATGTTGTTGCTTGTTTCACACAACCTAAATTATCCGTAATGTTTAAAGTATAAGTTGATGGACATAAACTACTGATTGTTCCTGTGCCTTGTCCTACAGGTATCCCAGGTGACCATGTGTAAGTGTATGGTGCTGTTCCGCCTGACAATGTGGATGCAGCCACTCCATTACAAGCTCCAAAACAATTAATACTAGTGCTAGCAATTGTTAAAAGAATTGCAGGAGGTTGAGTAATTGTTACCGAGTTTGAATATTGGCACAACAATACATCGGTAATTGTGTATGAATATACACCACTACATAAAGCAGAAACCGTTGAAGTTGTTGGCAATACTGGAGACCATGTAAAACTATAGCCAGGAGTACCGCCACTTGGATTTAAATTAATAGCACCTGTACACGCAGCGTTACAATTTACGTTCGTTTGTGTTGGAGTAGCTGTAAGTGTTGGAGGAGATATAATAGCAAACGTTATCGTTTTTGTACATAATAAATTATCCGCAACTGTAACTGTATAAACTCCAGCACATAAACCAGTTGTACTAGAGCCAACAGCAACGGCAGGTGTCCAAGTATAAGTGTAGCCTACACCGCTTCCGCCTGTTGCAGTAATTGAGCCCGTTCCATTGCAGACGGCTCCACAGGTTAAATCAGTTTTAGTTACAGTTAACGTAATTGCTGGTGGTTGTGTTATTGTTGTAGAATAAGTTGCTGTACAAGCTTTGCTATCAGTTACAGTAACAGAAGCAACACCAGGACAGAGCCCAGAATTAATATTGGAAGTTGGGCTTGCAGCTGCTGGAACCCATACATAAGTATATGGGCCTGTTCCTCCTGAGGGAGAAACTGTAGCAGAACCATTACAAAAACTATTACATGTAATGCTTGAACTAGAACCGTTTGGAACTAAAACAGCAGGTTGATTTAATGTTGTTGAAAATGTGTTTACGCAGCCATTATTATTTGTGATTGTTAAAGTATATGTTCCAGCACAAACGTTTTTTAAAGTATCTCTTGACGTTATTGGGGAGTGGGTAATGCCAGGCGGATTCCAGTTTACAGTAAAAGTAGGAATACCACTAAAAATATTAATTCTAATTTGCCCATTACATAAACTATTACAAGTAGGTTGGGTTTGAGAAAAAGTTAAAAGTGTAGCTGTTGGATTAATAATACCCACTTGAACTACAACAATTTCCCCAATTGCATTTTCAAACAAAACAGAGTATTGAGTTCCACAGCCACAAAGAGTGTTTACAGAATACGATGTACTAGCATACCCAAATTGAGCGGGTGGTAATACTTGACACGGAGGTGAAGGGTCTCCGTTAACCCATTGGATAATATAAGGCGGATCAGAGAAACCAGAAAGATCGAAAGTGGCTGTGCCATTACATAAACCTGAGCAAGTCGGATTTGTAAACCCAACTAAAGTAACTCCACCAGAAGTGGGAGCTAAAGGACTTATTGATACATTACTAGCCGAGCTAAATTCGGCTATTTCTGCAAGTGTAAGTGTTTGTTTTTTGCAAATTAATTTTGTTTTCTGACTAGTATTATTTGTAATATTAGAATTTAAAAGTTCAACCGTGCCTTTTGCTTGAATCGTGTTGCTGTTTAATTCTACGGTAGCATTATTTACGTCAAGATTTTCTGTTAAAACGATGGAATTTTTTAATTCTAAATTTCCTTTTAAAAATAACGTTTTTAATATTGTAACGGTTCCAAACTGAACACTGTTTGATGAAGTAACAAAAACATCATTATTTAATTTGTTGTGCGAAAACTGATAAATAACATCGGTTGTTGGTTTTAAATAAATATTGCCATTTGTTTTTAAATAAAAATATTCGTTTAAGTCAACTTTTCCCAAAAAAGTCATATCAACTGTTGGTGAACTGATGATATCAATGTTAAAATTATTATTATTAGCTGTTAGAGATTTAACGCTAAAGGAATTGGTTGCGTGAATTGTGAAACTTCCAGAAGCTGATGAGTTATTGTCAAAAACAATATCTGAATGAATAGATGGAACTGAATGAATTGATAAACCACCGCTTGTATTAGACCAATGATTGCCATCATTCCAATACCCAGAACCACCCACCCAATAGAGCGTTTGAGCTTTTAAAAAGACAGAAAAGAATATACAAAAAAAGAATAACAGTTTTTTCATCATAACAATTTTTAACCTTTACGAATTTAAACTAGTTTAGGTTGCTAAAAATACAAAAATAATGCCATTATTAACATAATTACTGTTGGAAACCTATATTTGCTTGATTAAATAAAAAAACCAATGACACAAAATCCATTAAATACTTGGAAAACAATTAGCTCAGAATTAGTTTATGAATCTGCGTGGATTGCTGTAAACAAGCATCAAACTACTAATCCAGCGGGAAATCCCGCCATTTATAGCGTTGTTAATTTTAAAAATTTAGCCATTGGAATATTTCCATTAAGCGATGATGGATACACATGGTTAGTTGGCCAATGGCGCTACCCGTTAAACGCTTATAGTTGGGAAATTCCAGAAGGTGGTGGTCCGCTTGGCGAATTGCCAATAGATACCGCCATAAGAGAATTAAAAGAAGAAACCGGAATTGTTGCGTCAAATTTTAAAGAAATACTACAATTAGATTTAAGTAATTCTGCAACCGATGAACATGCTCATGTGTTTTTAGCAACAGGTTTAACATTTGAAGAAGCTGAACCAGAAGAATCTGAAGATTTAAAGCTAAAAAAAATTCATTTAGATGATGTTTTTAAAATGGTACTAAATGGTGAAATTACAGATGCCATAAGTGTTGCTACAATTTATAAAGTAAAATATTTATTTGATATGAATTTATTGTCAACTTAGTTTATTTCAAAATGATCTCCATCATTTAAAACAGGAAATGCTTTTCTAAATTCTAATAATTCCTGTTTATTTAAATCTAATGTTTCAGTAATTTCTTCGTTTGAATTTGTTGCACTCAATATTTCGCCACGTGAATTAATAACTAAAGAGTCTCCTGAATGTCCAATTTTATTGCCATCATCCCCTACTCTATTTACACCCACAACAAAACATTGGTTTTCAATTGCTCTTGCAATTAATAACTGCTTCCAAGGATAAGTTCTAGCTGCTGGCCAATTAGCTACAAATATTAAAATGTCGTAGGGATCTTTTTTTAAATTTCTGCTCCAAACAGGAAAACGTAAATCATAACAAACTAACGGACAAATTTTCCAACCCTTGTACTCAACTATTATTTTTTCATTTCCTGCAACATAGTGTTCTGGCTCATTTCCCATTGAAAACAAATGCCGTTTATTGTAAAATTTATATGTGCCATCTGGATAAACCCAATATAACCGATTGTAATAATTGCCATTATCATTTACAGAAATACTTCCCGTTAAAGCACAATTTTTATTTTTAGCAATTACCTGCATCCAACACAAGCCTTTACCTTCATGAGATTCAGCATACTGAGTTGGATTCATTGTAAAACCTGTAGTAAACATTTCTGGTAAAACAATTAAATCCGTTTTTTCTGAAATCAAATTGATTTTTATTTCAAATTGGTTAAGGTTTTGGTCAACACTCTCCCAAAACAAATTGCTTTGTATTATTGTAACAGATAGCACGACTAAGGATTTAAAATGTTTTTATTGTAAACGTCAACAGCTTTGTTTGCAAACTTTATATGACTCAATTTGCAATTGTAAGAAATAACTTGTGTTGCAACAATGCCTAAAGCACCAAGTGCAGCAACCCCAAGAGCATTAGAAACTGAGTTTTGATAATTATATGAATTTGTTGCAGTTGCTAATACTCCAACATAAGCAGCAATTCCAACGCCTATTGTTGAAAAACCAAAAAGATATTGATTCCTCTTTTGTTTTTTTGATTCATAAATTAACGTTGATATCTCACGATTTTTCCAAGTATTATTTCTATACTCAATAATCTCAAAAGCATTTCTTACACTTGTTTTTTTTGCTTTATAAAGATAAACCCCTTTGTTTCCATAAGGTTCGATGATTTCAGAATTGTTGGTAGATATTGGATTATAATTTACTGTTGTTTTGGGAATATACATATTAAAAACTTCTACCGAACCAACTGCATATTTAATTTTTGCGATTTGGTTTTTATCAACAATAAACATTGGTCCATCAAGCATATCAAAACGTTTATATTTTATTTCTGTTGTGTTTATTTCAACAACCTTAGCAATAATGATTTCAGCAGAGTTTCTTTTATACAACGTGTCTTGCGCCGAAACAATAAAATAAAAAAAGATAAATAATATGGAAATAAATTTCTTCATAAAATAAAGGTATACAAATTTAATTAGAAAAAAATTCCTGGTTATATGCTTCTGCTGCTTTTCTAATGTTTTTGTTTTTTACGCTTTTATAAATCTGCGCAACAATAAAAGAGCATGCTCCTAAACCCAAACCAGAAAGCAAAATGGTTTTAAATTTTGGTAAATCTTTTGGGCCATAATATTGTCGCTTAGCAATATAAAACCCTCCAATTATAAAAACTGGAGACAAAACAGTAAACCCAATCTGTCCATTTTTTTTACTTTCTGCATTTATTAAAAACCCATTCAAATCTTCTGAGTTTGTTTGAGGGTCTTTTTTTTGCATTATTTTAAAAGCTTCTTTGTGTGTTAAATCCCTATTTCGTAAACTAATGTGTTTGTTTTCTATAATAAAATAAGGCATTATAGAGCCCTGCATTTTATTCGATTTTAAAAATCTTGTTTCTTTTTTTCCGTTTTCGTATGTTATACTTTCAATTTCATCATATCTTAAAACGCGAATAACTCCATCTGGATTAAAAAAATTTTTATACCTAACTTCCGTAGCTGAAATTTCTAATACTCTTACAAACAAACTTTCGTTGGTTTTTAAAACGATAGTGTCTTGCGAAAACGAAAGAAAATTAATGAAACAAAAAACAACTATGCAATAATTTTTATTCATTTTGAAGAACTACAATTTACAAATAATTTCCGCTGCTTTTTCTAATGTTTCTTCTTTTTTAGCAAAACAAAAACGTAAAAGGTTTTGTTGTTTTGGTTCAGAATAAAATCCGGATAATGGAATAGATGCCAAGCCTTTTTCTTTAATTAAACGAATAGCAAAATCTGAATCATTTTCTTCAGAAATATTTTTATAATTAACCAGTTGAAAATATGTGCCTCGACATGGTTCTAAAATAAAACGAGAGCCAGAAATTAATTTTTTAAAATAATCCCGCTTAGATTCATAAAACGAATGTAATCCTTTGTATGAATTTTCATCTTTTAAGTAATCGACTAAAGCCAATTGAAACGGATGATTTACACAAAATACTAAATACTGGTGTACTTTTCTAAATTCTATCATTAATTCTTTAGGTGCAGCAACATAACCAATTTTCCATCCTGTTGCGTGAACTGTTTTTCCGAAGGAAGAAACAATAATCGATTGTTGAGCCAAGGCACTAAAACGCGCAACGCTCTGGTGTTGTTTCCCATCAAAAACCATATGCTCATATACTTCATCACTAAGTATAATAATGTTTGTGCCACTAATGATGGTTTGCAATTCTAACATATCGGCCTCACTTAATGTTGTTCCACTTGGATTATGTGGTGTATTTATTATGATGAGTTTTGTTTTATTACTAATCGTGTTTTTTACCACATCCCAATTAATAGAAAAATTCGGGTAATTTAATTCAATTGGTTTTACAATACCTCCCATTAACTCAATTGCAGGGATGTAGCAATCGTATGCTGGTTCAAACACGATAACTTCATCACCTTTGTTTACAAAAGCCGAAATGCTTGTAAATATTGCTTGGGTGGCTCCTGCTGTAACTGTAATTTCCGTTTCGGTATTATATATTGCCCCGTAACAATTTTGCAATAATTCACTTATTTGCTCTCTTAAAGGCAAAGCACCTTGCATCGGGGCATATTGATTATAACCTTCGTTTACATATTTGTTGCATAATTCTTTTAACTTGGTTTCGCATTCAAAATCAGGAAAGCCTTGAGAAAGGTTGATAGCATTATATTCTTTAGCTAAACCACCCATTACAGAGAAAATTGTTGTGCCAATATTTGGCAATTTTGAATGAATTTGCATTTTTTTAAAATTATATAGGGCAAGTTGCTAAAAATATCTTATTTTTGCTACCCGTTCTTATAAAAATTTAATAAGAATAAAATGGTCCTGTGGCCGAGTGGTTAGGCTCAGCTCTGCAAAAGCTGCTACTCCAGTTCGAACCTGGACGGGACCTCTGGGTTACTTAAGTGTAACAAACGTTTGCTCTGAAACGTAAGTAAAATAAGGGTTTTTTACCGAAACCCTTATTTTACTACTTTCAATTTTAGTGTGTTTTTAGCCTTTTGCTTCACTATTTATTCACTAAATATGAAGCAAACAACAATCAATCTTCCATTAATAATTTACAGAACTGACCAACCAAAAAAGGACGGCTCAAATACTTTTTGTCTGCAATTGCACCATAATAAGGTAAAACGGCTGATTTCCCTTAAAGTTTCTTGTACTAAAGAGTATTACGATGCTAAATATAATCGTATTAAAAAATCACATCCTTTTAGTGATGAGTATAATTTAATTATTGAAACCCAATTTATTAAGGCCAGCAAAATTTTACTAGATGCAAGAATAAAAGATGAGCCAATCACTATTAATGAATTTCTCATTAGATATTTAGGCAAAGACGCGGATAATACAAAAACAGACTTTTTCACATTTGTAGAAAGTGAAATTGAATTGGAAAAGAAAAAAGCAAACAAGGCTCCCGGCACAATTAAGAAATACAGGTATCAACTAAATAAATTAAAAGAGTTTAAAGTTAAATTAGAATTTAACGACATTACACCGGCTTTCCTAGCCAACTTTGAAGAGCACATGAGGGTTACTTTAGGAAACGAAAAAGGGGGTTCTAATAACACTTTAAAAATGATAAGAAAATTTTTGTATGTGGCTATAAAAAGAGAACTAACAAATAACAATCCTTTTAAAGACTATCAAATAAAAGAAGAGGCTAACGGTGAAATTAAATTTTTAACCTTAGTAGAATTTCATAAAATAAAAGAATATTTTAAAACGCTGGATAATAAACACAAACACTACTTAACATTAAAATCTTTTATATTTTGTTGTTGCACAGGTTTTAGATATGGTGACGGCAAAAGGTTTAAATTGAGTG
>JAYVIS010000371.1:0-2310 GCA_043769975.1 Bacteroidota bacterium | reverse complement strand
AAAGTTTATAATTTCGCTGTTATCCGGTTTTTTAGGCAATGGAATTTTATACTCCCCTACTTGAACGTAAGTGTGGTAATCTGTAAATTGGTCAATGTATAACTTTTCCATCATTATTATATTGCATACATTTCTGCGTGGCTTGTTTTCGCCTTATTGTCATTATTGAGTAAAATATGTTCCGCTAACCCTTCAATATCTCCAAACAGCTTCATTTCGAGTAATTGTATTTTAGTTGCTGTATCTTGTAGTTTTTCAGCAATGTTTGCTGCATCAATTACATCTTTGTAGGTATCATCTGACTTCACATCTCGTATTTTCTCACACATACTGCTGAATCTCACTTTTAATGAAATCCACATCTCCATTTCCACGTCACAATTTATTCTTAGAAAATTTGTGGCTACCTTAATCTCAATTGTAAAAAAATCACTGTTGTCTGCTTTTGAAATAGGCAGTCCAAACATCGCCAATGCTTCTTTCTTTTTCTCTGTAAAGGAGATTGGTTTTTTATGGATGTCAGAAGTTTTGGTATAGAAATAAACAATATACCTTGCAAATTTATCGGTTGAAATACTTTGTGGAATTATTATTCCACTATAAATATATGCAAGATTTGGATATGCTTTAAATAACGGCTCTTTGCAATTTACATCATACTTTATTTCTACTGATTTTGCCATTTTATACAAAAATATCATTTTTTAAATAAATAATCCACAAATTCTATATAGTATGTAGATTTTATATTATATTCGCATTCGATAGAACAACCTCTATCTGTGCTTTACTCTTCTGCCAGCCTTAAAAACTGGCAGTTTTTTATTGTCCTGGTTTTGGAATGTCAGGTAAGTCAGGCTTCGGTATGTCAGGCATGTTTCCAAATTTAGATTTGCCACCTTTTTCCTCTTTTGGCTCATACGTTTGCAAACCAACTCCATAATTACTTAAAACTCGGTCAACTATATATTTTGTTGGATTTGTTTTTAATTCTTTCCGGTTATCCCATGCTTCTTTTATGTTTAATGGTGTAATTAAAGATAACCCAGCACTTTTATAGCTAAATTCTTCCATTGGATTTTCCACATCTTCCAAATTAGCCCAACTCCATATAACCTTAGCCGTAGGTGACATTTTGTTTTTAGCAAATTGCCCTAATTCTGAACCTCTTGTTGGTGTGTGAAATCCTTTTTTTGTTATATCTGTTTTTACTCCATCTGAATTTATTTTTTCACCCATAATAACCCTTGCTATCGTTCTTATTATTGGAATAAAGCCAGTGGCAAAATCATATCTTGTATTATTGATAACGTTTTTAAGGAAATCAGTATGAAGTGGATTGAAATTCACCTTATCCAACCAATCCTCTTTATCATCATCGTCTAATGCAGATGCAGCAATAGCACCCAATGTGTGCATTAAAACAAGATATGATGTAAAGGTAACAAGATTTTTAGCTGCCATTATTTTAACATCTCTTGGTGTATCGGGTCTCGCAATATCTGTTATCATTCCAAATCGAGATGTAAGCATTCTTGGCGAGAAAAATATTAGATTTAATTCTTTCGCATACCTTTCAGCAGCACCTAATTCACCTCTGCCGGTTGCGTTGTTTATTACTCTTGCGAGTGCCTTGTATTCTTCAGGATGCTCTTCAAATGTTATACCTGATTTTTCAAATTGTTCTACACCTTTCATAAATACATCAGAACGTAATTTATTTAAAAATCCGCTGTATGCACGTTCTGAAGCGTTATAAAATGTTTTATATATCGGAATGTGAGAAGCTAGTCTATTAGCAAAAGCATCTTCCCTTGCTCTTTCTGCACCTGAAGGATTTGTAATTGCAAGTCCACTTTCATTCATAATAAAATACTCTCTGCTTGCTTTTAGTTTATCCATCCACAAATTAAAGTTTTTCTCTCTTAGGAATTTATGCATTTGCCAAAATCCAGCTGCAAATTCTTTTGGATTTGTCACACCTAAAACAATACCTTGTCTTAATGGTGCCGATAAATCTATTGTTGAAAGTAATGATTTTGGTAAACCTAAAATATCAATAGCATTGTCTTTCCATTTCTGCATTGCTGTTCTGTTTGCCATACGTGCTTTTTCCTGCTCGTAATCAAATTGTTCCTGAATTTTTAATTTCTCAATCTTTGCTTTTTCGAGTAATTTATAATTAGCATCCCATTTTGCATCACTATGAAATTGTCTTTTAATACGCTTAACGTTTTCAAATTCTTTGGCTACTGTTTTTCTTTTTATTTCTTCAATTCTTTTTTTGGTTCGATCTATTTGTCTTTCTAA
>JAYVIS010000370.1:0-10373 GCA_043769975.1 Bacteroidota bacterium | reverse complement strand
CTTTTAAAGATGCTCCACCTATTAATCCACCATCCACATCTGGGCAAGAAAATAATTCATGAGCATTTTGTGCATTACAACTTCCACCATATAAAATAGATGTTTTTTCTGCTATTTCAGGAGAAAATAACTTTGCAATTTCAGCTCTAATAAACGCATGCATTTCTTGAGCCTGATTACTTGTTGCAGTTAAACCTGTTCCTATAGCCCATATTGGTTCGTATGCAATTATGATATTTTGAAATTCTGAAGAATCAAATTTTGATAATACTTCTTCCAATTGTGATTTTATTACATCAAAGTAAAATGCACCTTCACGTTGATCTAAGGTTTCACCAATACAAAAAATAGGTTTTATTTTATGTAATAATGCTTCTTTGATTTTTAAGATAAGCTCTTCATTAGTTTCATTAAAATATGCTCGTCTTTCGCTGTGGCCAATTAATATATACTGACATCCAACTGATTGTAATATTTTTGCACTAATCTCACCCGTATAAGCGCCATTGGATTCTGTATGACAGTTTTGAGCTCCAATGTAAACATTTTCAGTTTCACCAATTTTACTACTAAGACTTTCTAAATAAGGAAATGGTGGAATGATAATTTTAATTATAGAATTTGAAAGATTTAATTTACCTAAAATAGAATCCGTTAAAAAAACTGCCTCTGAAAGCGTATTATTCATTTTCCAATTTCCAGCAACTATTTTTTCTCGCATGATTATTTTACTCTAACACGTGGATCTAAAACGCCATAGGCGATGTCAACTAATATATTAGTAATTACAAATATAGTTGCAAATATAATTGTTGCTCCCATAACAACTGGTAAATCGTTTTTAGTTAATGCTTCAAACACTTCATAACCAATTCCTTTCCAACTAAATATTTTTTCAACAAATATTGCTCCAGCCATTAAACCTGCAAACCATCCAGAAATAGCTGTAACAACTGGATTTAAAGCGTTTTTAAGCGCATGTTTAATGATAATACTATAAAGCGTTAATCCTTTTGCTTTTGCCGTTCTAATATAATCTTGACTCATTACGTCAAGTAACGAACTGCGCATTAATTGCACAACAATTGCTAATGGTCTTATTCCAAGTGTTATTGAGGGTAGAATTAAATTTTTAAGTTTTAATTTTTCACCATCCCAAACATCTATATCGTAAAGACTGCCTGTTGGTGATAAGCCAGTATAATCTTTTAAAACATATCCAAATAGCCATGCAATGATTAACCCTACAAAAAAAGAAGGAGCTGCCATGCCTAGCACCGCTAGTACTAATGAAAATCTGTCATAAAATGTATTTTGTTTTACAGCACTGAGTATACCTAAAAATATTCCAATAATGGACGCAATTACTATGGAAGTGAATGCTAAAACAGCTGTTTCTGGTAATGTTTCTATAATAATGTCAGATACTGGGCGCTTAGAAATATAAGACCTTCTTAGATGTGGTAATTTTAATACAACACATTTGTTTATCCCAAAAGTAAAAAGGGGCTTCCAGCTATATTTTTCGGGACTCAAATACCAAAGACTCTCTTGATTTTTATAATTATGAACGGAAACAGGGGATAAATCATTTAAATAGAGGCCGTATTGTTCTAAAATTGGTCTATCTGTACCTAAATCTTTGTGAATGGCAGCAATTGATTCTTTATTTGCTCTTTGCCCTAGCATAATAGTTGCTGGGTCGCCTGGTAATACGTTGAATAGGAAAAATATAACAGTAATTACTCCGTATAAAACGAAAATACCATATAATATTTTTTTTGTTATATATTGAATCACAAACTTTATCTAAATCTACAAGATGCTAAGTAAATGAAATAAATTTGTATTTGAAATATTTTTAGCGAAAATTCAGTATTATGTGTCGAATAAGATTTTTAAGGTAAATTTGCATGACGTGAGTATTTTCAAGAAAATAAATTTTATTTTGGTTTTAATTATTGCTTTTTCAAGCTTTAATGGAATTGCTCAACGCATTGGAGTAGTAATGAGCGGAGGAGGAGCAAGTGGATTAGCCCATATTGGTGTATTAAAAGCTTTAGAGGAAAACCATATCCCAATTCATTGTATTTCAGGAACATCAATAGGAAGTATTATTGGTGGCTTATATTCATCCGGATATTCGCCATTGGAAATTGAAAAAATGGTAAAAGATGAGGCTTTTGCTAGATTAACAAAAGGAGAAATGGCAGCAAAATTCGGCTATTTTATTCACAAAAGAGATGATTATGCCTCATGGTTGATGATTAAATTGTCATTAAACAACAATTTTCTTTCAAATTTACCTACTAACCTCATTAATTCAGTTCCGATTGATTTTTATTTAATGGAAACCTTTGCAGGTGCAAATTCTACCTCGAATTATAATTTCGATAGTTTGTTTGTGCCTTTTAGATGTGTTGCTTCAAATATTGTGAAAAAGGAAAGTGTTGTATTTCGAAATGGAGATATGCCATCTGCAATCAGAGCATCTATGAGTTACCCATTCTACATCAGACCAATAACTATTGACAGCGCCCTATTATTTGATGGTGGATTATATAATAATTTTCCAAGCAATGTCATGTATGAAGAAATGTACCCAGATTTTATCATTGGCAGTTCAGTATCTGAGAATTCTGAAGTACCAAATGATGATAATGTATTTCTGCAATTACGAAATATGTTAATGAGTCAAAGTAATTTTAAACCTATTTGTGATAATGCCATTATTATTCAACCTTGGGCAGATGTTAGTGTTTTTAATTTTGATGCTGTTCAAAATTTAATTGATAGTGGTTATATTTCTACTATTCGTCAAATGCCTGAAATTAAAAAGCATGTCGAACAATTTGAAGATTTACAAAAGTTAAACGAAAAAAGAAAAGTGTTTCGTAGTAAATCGGATAATGCTAAAATTATTTATAATCGTGTAAATGTTTTAGGTGTTAATAAAACGATGCAGCGGTTTGTTAATAAAAGTATCACGAAAAACAAAAGTGAGTTTACAATGAAACAACTGAAAAGGCAATATTTTCGAATGATGTCTGACGAAAAAATTAAGTCTTCTTATCCTACCTCGAAAATAGATACTGCAACAGGTAAATACACTTTAACTCTTCAAACCAAAAAAGATAAACAGTTTTTTTTAGATGTTGGCGGTAACATTTCCAACAGACCAATTAGTAATTTTTTTTTAGGAGCGCAATATAATCATATTGGTAAAATAGGATTTACTGCTTATGCCAATGGCTATTTAGGAAAATTAAACTCGAGTTCCTTAACAAAATTAAGATTTGAATTTCCGACAAAATTACCTTTTTATGTTGAGCCATCATTTACCATTTCACGTTGGGATTATTATAAAAGTAGTGCGTTGTTTTATGATTTTGAAAAACCAGCTTATTTAATTCAAGAAGATTTATTTGGGGAATTAAACATTGGAGCTCCTGTCGGAAATACTGGAAAAATTGTTTTAACTGGAGGGATGAGCGAATGGAAAAACAGATATTATCAGGTAGACCAATTTACTAAATTAGATACAAGCGACCTTTCAGTTTTTGATTTTCAATACGGCCAAGTTTCTTATCAAATTAATACATTAAACCGCAAGCAATATGCTACAGAAGGGGCTAGCCTTTTAATTAGGGCAAAATATGTGAGTGGTTTGGAAAGTTATTTTCCTGGATCAACTGCTGTTGATTCCGTTAAATCAGTTAGAAATCCAGGGCACGATTGGTTTAATTTAAAATTGACAATTGATAAATATATCAAGCCAATTAAATATTTTAAAATTGGAGTTTTTGCAGAGGGAGTTTATTCATCTCAAGATTTTTTTAGAAATTATAATGCAAGTATTTTATCTGCCCCTGTTTTTAGCCCAATTCCTGAAAGTCAAACTTTTTTTGTTGCTGACTACAGAGCGCATCAATATTTATCTGGTGGATTAAAAGCAATTGCAACGCCATATAAAAATTTAGATATTCGTTTTGAAGGATATTTTTTTCAACCAGTTTTGTCAATTTTAAAAACAGCAAATGGAAAAGCAACTTATAGCACTCCTTTTTTATACCATCATTTTTTGGGTATGGGTGCATTGGTTTACCACACTCCAATTGGCCCATTAAGCATTGGCGTAAATTATTATGATAAAAATGAAAATAGTTTTTCTTTTTTCTTTCATTTTGGATATACCATTTATAATAAAAAATCTATTGATTAATTATGCTGCCTGTCAAATCTGTTTTACCTTTAATTGTGCTGTTTGTATTGAACGGTTTTTTGGATTTGGTGATAGCGCAGCCAATAAATCAATTTAACAACAAGGGCAAAAGAACTGGGAAATGGATTATTTACCTTGATGACTCCAATAAAATAAAATCATTCGAAGGAAAATTTAGAAATGGTATTTCGGTTGGAAATAGCTATTATTATACTAACGAAGGCATATTAGAAAAGAAGGACTGTAAAAGTTTTAGAAAACTAAAAACAACATTTTATCATTCAAATGGTATGATACGGTTAAAAGGAAATGCACGTTTAAAAAATCTGCCAGATAAAATTCATTATTATTTTTATGGAAAATGGAACGTTTATGATGAAATGGGAGTTTTAATAAAATCAAATTATTATGAAAAAGGGGAATTAAAAAGAACTGTTTATGTTGACAAAAACAGCAAAACGAACGATTCATTAATTAATGTATTAACTCAAATTGATAATGAATTTACTTTGCATAATAATAGCTTAGTTGATAGTGCAAATAATAACCGAAAAAATAAAAGTAAATATCTTGAATTTAAAAATCAATTACGTTTAAAGGATAGTTTGACGTTTAATAATATTGAAAAAATTTTTGAAATTTATGGTTATCCATCAATCACAATTGTTGGAGAAGGATCTGTAATACCTTTTTATTTACTCGGGTTTGCTCCAATTTCTGTTAAGGAAAAAAACTTGGAGATTTTAAAAACTGCTGCTGATAATAAAGATATTAGTTGGAAATCATTGGCCATGTTTATTGATAAAATAAAAGTTGCTAAAAACGAAAAACAAATTTATAGAACTCAATTTTGGTATGATAAAAAAACAGAAAAAGAAATCTATTTTGAAACTGAAGATTTAGAACATTTAAATGAAAGAAGACTTAAAGTTGGACTTGATTTTGTAATAATCGATTAATGATTAACTCTGCTTAAACATTAATTGACACGTTCTTTATATCATTATACTCAATATTATCATATTTAACAAATTTTAAATATTCCAATACTGCAATTGCACTTAAATTTGAATTATTGTAGATTCAATAAAATTTATACTTTTGAAGAACTTATTATGAAAAAAATACTATTTAACATCGCCCTTTTTTCTGTTTTCTCTAGCTTAAACGCTCAAACAGGTCATGAAATAAAAATTAATTTTAAGAACTGCAAAGATTCTGTTGCTTATTTAGCTTATTATCAATTTGATAAGTCATATTTAGCAGATACTTGTAAAAAGATTGTTAAAGGTAATATCATTTTCAAAGGGAAAAACAATTTAGACAAAGGTGTTTATTATTTAGTTAGCCAAGATAAAGCAAGATACTTTGATTTTTTTGTAGACGAACAAAATCAAAAAATGCAAATGTCTACAGATACGGTTGATTTAGTTAAGAATCTAAAGTGTTCTACATCAAAAGAAAATGATGATTTTTTCTCATACATTAAATTCATCACAGCTAAAAATATTGAATTTTCTGGATTTAGATCTAAAACTAAAGGAATGAGTAAATCTGATTCAACAACTTTTGTTAATGAAAAAGGTAAAGCATTGAATGAAAGTGTAACTAGTTTTGAAAAATCATTTATGGAACAACATAAGGGGACTTTTGTTGGTGATGTTATTAATTTAAAAATGGAAAAAGAAGCCAAAGATATTCCAAAGGCTTCAAATGGTAGACCTGATAGTATTTACATGTATAATTATTATAAAGCACATTATTGGGATGGCGTAAATTTTCAAGATGATGGAATTATGCGCACACCATTTTTTGCAGATAGAATAAAAAAATACTTTAATAGTGTAATAGTTCAAAATCCTGATTCGATTAATGTTGAAATTGATCGAATGATGGGTAAAACTAAGCAAGGTTCAAAAATGAATATGTTTTTGTTAGCTTATTTTACACCTACTTATGAATCAGCAAAAGTGATGGGTTTTGATAAAGTGTTTGTTCATCTAATTGATACATATTTTAGAACAGGAAAAGCTAAAGGAATTTATGATGATAAAACAATTGATAATATTCAAAAACGTGGCGATATATTAAAGCCTTTGATGTTAGGAAGCATAGCTCCTGATTTATTAATGATTGATACGATTGGACATAAAGCGGTAGCAAAAATGGGGTTTGATACTGTGAAAACAAGTGCAGGTGCAACTGAATTGTATTACAAAAACATTCAAAATTTAACTCAATCTTTTGTTTCGATGTCAACAGTAAAAGCTGATTATTTAGTTCTTGTATTTTGGGATGTAGATTGCGGACACTGTAAGACAGAAATCCCTAAATTATTAGAAGAATACCACGCTTTAATAAAAGATAAAAAGGATGTTAAAGTGTTTAGTGTTTATACACAACATGAATATGAAAAATATCGTAAATATATTATTGATAATAAATTGGATTGGATAAATGTATATGATGGCGTTCATATTAATAACATAAAAGAAAAGTATGATATTTATTCAACTCCTGTAATTTACGTTCTTGATAGAAACAAACGTATAAAAGCTAAACGTATTAGCACAGAACAAGTAAAAGATATTATTGCTCAAATGGAAATTGAATATAAGGTTAATAAAAAGTAATTAAACTGATTTAGTAGTTTTTTAGTTTTTTTAAAAGGATTTTTTCTTGTAGTTTTAGCTTAAACTAAAATTTCATGAAAAAATCCTTTTCTTTTTTACTACTATTTTTTCTTTTTTCTAGTGGTTTTTCTCAATTAACTTTAAAAGTACAAGTTGAAAGTATTCAGGTATTAAGCAATGTTGATTGCGATCCCGCTGTTGGTGATAATAGTGATTTTGTATTTGAATTTAAAGCTACTGACAACACGCCATTTGCAAATTCTAATAATGCTCCTGTTGCAGGAAGTATAGGCATGTGTAATTACGCTGTTGTTAATGAAAACAACGGTCCATTCAATATCATTCCTGCCCTTCCCGGAACAGCTGTTTTCTCACCTACAACAGGTGTTTTTTTTGACAGAAGTTATTCTTGCAAAAAAGATATTCCAAGTAAAATAACAATTGATTGGAGAGGATATGAAAATGATGATGCTGTTACACCATCCATAGCACCTATGGCAAGTGGAATTACAGCAATAGGAACTCAAACAGTTGGAATTCTATTTCAAGCACCCTATGTTCAGTCCTTTCAATATACATTAACTTCAATGGATGGAGGATGCCCTCAAACGTATGTTATTAATTTTAGTGTTTTAGTAAATTACGGGATGTACATTCCATTGTTTATTGATCACATTCACGAAACTACAATATGCACTGCTGCAAGTAATGGTACTTTAGAAGCACATCCTTTAGGTGGCTTCGGAGCAATTTTAAAAGATTGGAGTACCGACGGATTAGGTGATTATGATGACCCACTTATTATTTCTGGCTTAACTGCTGGAACCTACACCTTTGTTGCAAAAGATGCTTTAAATTGTACAGATACTTTAGTTGCTAATATTTTCCAAATAAATCCGCCAACACCATTGTCTGGGTTTACGGCATTTACATCAACAGTTTGTACCGGACAAAGTGGTGTTTTGTTTTCAGTTCCTCCACAGGTTAGTAATACCTATACGTGGAATTTTTCAGGTGCTGGAACAACAATATCAGGAATAACAAATTCTGTGACGCTAGGGTTTTTGTCAACTGCAACAACTGGTACTTTGAGTGTATTTGCGCAAAATAGTTGCTCTGTAACACCAACGTTAACCATGCAAATTACAGTGCATTCAACACCAACAGTTGTAATTGCAGGTAACTCAACGGTTTGTAATAATTCTTCAGAAATATTAACGGCAAGTGGCGCAACTAGTTATACGTGGAGTACAGGAGCAAATACAAGTACAATTTCAGTTTCTCCTTTATCTCTAACTGTATATTCTGTTAATGCAAGTAATTTTAATTGTTATTCAGCCCAACAATTTACATTGGACGTTTTAGCATCTCCAACTGTTCAAATTACTGGATCAACTTTAGCCGTCTGTCCTAATCAAACAGTTGCATTAAATTCTACTGGAAGTGGTAGTTTATTTATTTGGAGTGATGGATTTATTGGTGCAAACCATACCGTTTTTAGTTCGTCAACAACAATATATACGGTTACAAACACCTATACCAATTCGTGTGTAGCTCAAGCAACGTTTACATTAAATGTGAATCCGAACCCCATTTTATCAATATCTGGTTCAACTATAGTTTGTCCTAATAAAACAGTTACCCTTACAGCAAGTGGCGCTACTACTTATAGTTGGAGTTCAGGTTCGGCAATTAGTTCAGCAACAATTTCACCTATTTCATTAACTACGTTAACAGTTATTGGAACTAATAGTATTACTGGATGTTCATCTTCTAAAACGGTTAGTGTTAATGTTTATTCCGTTTCACCAATTTCAATATCAGGAAACACTGCAGTTTGTTCTGGGCTTCAACAAGTTTACACAGCGTTTGGTTCCTCATTTTATTTATGGAATAATGGAGCAACTGCAAATACAAATACTATTACGCCAAGTGGCGCTTCAACAATTACTGTAGTAGGAACTGATGGTAATGGTTGTAAAGATTCTACATCTTTATCAATTTTAGTTGGAACAACTCCTACAATTTCTGTTTTTGGAGTTGATAGTGTTTGTGAAGGGCAGACAGTAATCCTAACCACTACTTCTTCTGCTGTCACTTCTTATAGTTGGAATACCGGAGCAACAACATTTAGTATTTCAATTGTTCCAATTGCAACTTCAGTTTATACAGTAACAGGAATTAATGGTGGTTGCATTGCCTCTAGTACTCATACGGTAATTGTTAAACCAACGCCAATAATTTTATTTTTATTGCCCCAAAATATTTGTTCTGATGAGCCACCTTTTGTTTTAACTGCATCTCCGATTGGTGGTAATTTCACAGGTTCAAGCGTTATAGGAAATTCATTTGATCCAATTATTGGTGTTGGAAGTTATCCAATTACTTACAGTGTTTCTAATAGTTTTGGATGTGTGGCCTCTATAACAAATACAATGGTTGTAATTTCTTGTGTTGGAATAGAAGAATTTGATAGTGATATAATCGTTAATTTATTCCCGAACCCTGCAACTAATCATGTTTCAATTCAAACAGATGCATCAATTAAAAAACTAGAGGTGTTTGATTTTACTGGAAAATTAATATTAACAAAACAAGGAAAAATTACTGAGGCGATTATTGATATTACACAATTTGCCAAAGGAATGTATTTCTTTACAATTTATTTTGAGGGAAATAAAGCGAAGACCTTTAAGGTTATTAAAGATTAGATATCATTAATAATGATTTATTAAACAACGCTTAATGATGAGCTTGAATAGTCTGATTATTTTTGCCAAATAATTTGCACTATGTTAACTTTCCTTTTGAGTAATTACATTTCATTACTCTCTCTTATTAATCCTTTGGGCGCAATGCCTGTTTTTTTATCACTAACTGCTAATCATCCATCCAAATGGATAAAAAGACAACTATTAAAAACTATTTTAAATGTTTTTGTAATTTGTGTTTTGTCCTATTTAATTGGAAATCATATTTTAGGATTTTTTGGAATTTCAATAAATGCGTTAAAAATTGCAGGAGGTATATTAATATCACGTTCGGGGTTTCAGCTATTAAATGCAAAACATAAAAAAGATTTAGGAAAAAAAATTCAAGAGGAATCTTTACATAAAGAAGATATTTCTTTTACGCCCTTAGCTATGCCTTTATTATCGGGCCCTGGCTCTATTTCTTTTTTAATTAATTTATCTATTCAAACAAAAGATGTCCCAGAAGACATCGTTTATGTTTTAGTTTCGATTTTATTTGTTTGTATTTCAATTTTTGTAGTTTTATTTTTGGCTCCAAAAATTTTAACTTTTATGGGGCAAGCTGGTTTAAAGGCAATGTCAAAAATCATGGGATTCATTGTGCTTTCCATTGGTATTCAGTTAATTATTAGTAGCGTCATTTCTATATTAACTGTGCTTAAGTAAGGCTCTGCTTTTCCTTTAAATACAATAATTTTTGTTAATATTTTGTTATTAACTAAATTAGTACTATCTTTGCCCCGCAAAAGATTTAATATTTGCGTC
>JAYVIS010000369.1:0-8001 GCA_043769975.1 Bacteroidota bacterium | reverse complement strand
ATCTTTATATGCCGTAATAAAGGCATCTCCATATCCTTCAATTAACAAGTCGGCCTTTAAATTAGCGGCTCCTTGTATGGTTTTAAATCCTTTAGTGGCATACCTAAATACATTATCATCAGACATTAACTCTAAAACATTTCCTGCATTTTTAAATACTCCTTTTGAAATTCGGTGAGCATAAGCACCTAATTGAACCCTATATACAATATCCCCTTTTGCAAATTGATTTTCATCTGAATCAATATCACTTTGATTCGAATTGTTAGAACCATTTGCATTATTAGCTGCGGCTGTACCAGTATTACTTGCTAATTGCTCATCTTTTAACTTATTTATTTCTTCGTCGGTCATTGATATTAAATTTCCATCTTTAAAATAACCAATTTGCGCATTTTTATTCCCTTCAGTTCTAAACTCATCTCGGCGTTTAAGTGCATTTAAAATTTCCTTATATCTACCTGCTGTATATAAAACAGTTGTATTGTCAGACAATACTGTTGATTTAACATCACCAATACTTAAAAGATAGGTCATTTCATCACTTGGAACTGGGCCAGTATATCTAGCTAATTCAATTGTAAATTCTTTATCGTTTTTAGCTGAATTTACAGCAGCTGCGCTATCCTTATTAGAAGCATAAAAATTTTCAACAATTTGAGTATTAGGAGTATTAGCACCACTATCTACATATTGATTATACCAATTTTGCCAATATTCATCATCTAATGAAACACCTCTATTGTTTACAGCCATAGCCGCAGGCGTTTGCAATTCATCATCTTCATAATTAGGAACACCATCAGCATCATCATCAAAAGGACATCCAGAAGCATCAACTTTTACGTCTTTAGGAGTTCCTTGACACTTATCTAAAAAATCATTAACACCATCTTCATCATGATCACCATTATCTATAGCTAAAATATCTACATTATCAAAATACCCATCAGGCAATGTATCGGCTTTTTCTTTATGCTTAAACACTAGATCGTATTGTAAAGCAAATGAGGTATAAACAAAATTATCAGATTGTTTTGTTCCTGAACGACTACCAATACTCTTCTTTGAAATTCCATCAATGAAATCGGTTGTTGTAAAATAGTATTGAAATCCAAGTTTCAAATCAAATCGATCTGTTATTTTCATTAATGCACCAGCACCAATTGGAAAAGCCCAAGCACGTTCTTGATATTTTCCAAAACCATCTTTATTAGATTCTCTTATATCAGTTTCATATGTATAATCTCTATTTAGATTAACAGCTAAAGAAGCTGTTGGTGCACCTTCCGCAATATTTTTGATACTACCATCTGTCCAATAAAAATATTCATTTCCATTTTTATCGTATCTATCCGTTTTGGATAGGAATTCGAAAGAATTAACTCCAGCTGAAATCCATGGCCTAATACGACATCTGTCAGGAATAAAGTTTCCAAAATCATACATTAAACTTAAACCACCAGACCTAATTTCTGATAGAAAATTTTCTTGTCTATTTTCATTCCATTCATTAGCTCCTAGCTTGCCAAATAGGATATTAAAATTTAATTGTACTGATTTAAATAACCTTTGAGAAATGTTTAAATCATATCCGATTCTTGCGGTCCAAGGTGCTTGATAATGCTTAGAATAAAGGTCACCATGAAAAGAAAGCATCCCAATACCCAAAGAGATTTTTGGCTTAAACACATCACTTAAAACAGGAGGCTCGGTTGATTCCGGCTTTTTCTTCTCCTCATTTTTTGGTATTTCTTTTTCCACACTTACATTTAATGCGGTACTATCTGTCTGCGCTTTAAAAAGCGAAACTGATAAAATAAATAATACTATTATGTAGTTTTTAACCATTAAGTAATTAATACACACAAATATAAGAAATTGATTTTACTTAAACCATTTTTGGCTAGTAATCATTAAGGCTTCTTGAACTGTAATTCTTTTTGCTCCATTATAAGCGGCAACAAATGCACTAGCGCAACCAGAATTTTTCATTTCCTCACGTTTAGTACGCGCTAATTTATACTCAGAAAAATTACCTACCATAAATTTATTAAAACCATCAGTCATTTCAGTTTTAATAGTTTCATTTATTTTAAATTTTTTTGTTAAAACATCTGTCGCGATAGCATTTTTAAAGGCACCAATTTGAGTGCAATAAAAAACATTTCCCTCTTTATTAGTAACTACATTTGATTTTTGATTTTCAGTAGTAGCATTTAATTGCGTTGTTTCAGTTTTCACAACAGCATCAACGGTAGGTTGAACAACTGCTGCATTATTCGGTTCAGTTTGAGATACATTTTTTGTTGACGTCAAATTCCCAGTTGATATTAATTCAACCGGCATTGCAGTCTTTTTGCTTTGGTCATTTTCTAAATAAGAGAATTCACCCTTTTCAAGTTTTGCATCTGCTGGAGTTAAATTACTTGTTTCTAAAACATAAGATATTAATAGTTCCTCATCAGCAGGCAATGAAACCCAAACAAATTTTGCTTTACCGTCAGAAACTGAAAAAGAACTACCATTTGTAAGTCCTGATTTTGCAATGCAACCAACTGGTAATAATTCTTGATATTTTGCAAAACCCTTAATCGATCCTTTTTTTATTCTTACATCGATATTAATTTCATTTGAATTAGCACCTTTAGAAAATGTTCTTTTGCAAATTATTGATGGATTTTGTTCTACTATGTTTTCGGTTGTTGGTTTTTCAACTTTAGCAACTTCTGTTTGACTACCTGTTGGTGTTTCTGTTTTAGTTTCGGAACTTACAATTGGCTCGCTTTTGGAAGAATTAGTTGGATTATTTGTAGCCATTTCATCTTCACCAACCATAATTTCAGCGGGTGTCATTTCTACCATAGCCTTTTCATTATTACTTACATAAGAAAATTTTGAAGTAATTGTTTTTAATCCTGTAACTGAAGCATCTGCAATAAAAATAAATTTTACAGTAAAGTCTGGTTCAGTGGGAATGGCCGTCCAAATTATTTTTGCAATATTATTGGTAAAAGAAAAACTACCATTTCTACTATCCATTTCTTTAACAGTAAAGCCTTGAGGAACTTCAATTTGCAATTTGGCAAAACCAGCAATTGCCGCCTTTTTTATTACAATTTCAGTAGTAAACTCAGTATTAGGTTTAACTGATTTCGGAAAATTTCCAGAAATTGTTACTGGAGAATCACCAAAAAAGAAACTGAATAAAAAAACAGAGACTGTATTAAATAAAATAATTAAAGGTTTTATCATAAATATATTTTAGGTTCAAAAAATACTATTCCAATTCATAAACAATTCAAAACTATTTGCATCAAAATAAATTCAATTATTGCTCAAAGAAAAAATCAATAAGCCTATTTATTTTATCTACATTAAATGAATTTTCTCCTTCAAAAAATCCGTCAATAGTTTTAGTTATTTCAGCAGCAGAGATAATACCATCTTTATTATAATCTGCCTCTAATAGTTCTGCTGGAATTGAAGATGCTTTACCAGATTTTGATTGGTCAGCCTTTGCCTTTTCTTCCATTTGTTTTAAATAAGCTAAACTTGGAGCATTATTAAATCCTTCACTTCTTTCGGTTGACAAACTATCCCATAATAACTGACGGGTTGCCATATCTTCCAGATTTATTGAAACACCATTTCCATCAACGATAGCACCCTTTTTAGAGTTTAATTCCTTGTCCATATAATCATAAATACCATCTTCATCCTTGTCATCAGGACAACCTTTTCCATCAACTTTAATTCCCTTAGGAGTACCTTGACATCTGTCATTTAAGTCGACTACACCGTCACCATCATTATCAGAATTATCAACCGCTTTAAAATCTACTGCACTGTAAGCGTCCTTAGGTTTTTTTCCGAAATGAATATTTAAACCAATATTTGCAGCTAACCAACTATCATTTCCGCCTTTTTTATAATTATCAATATAATCCGTTAAGGCGATGTTATAAGTAGCTCCAACTCTTAAACTTGAGCGAAAACCTAATTTAAACTTTGCACCTAAACCAATTGGAATAAATAAACAATTTCGAGAATAATTAACAACACTATCTTTTAGTTGGGTTTCATAGGTATAGTCACGCTTAATAGTAACTGATAATGGATCATTTAGAGCGGATTCCGTTAAATTTCTAATTGATCCATCTGACCAATAATTATAAGACGTACCATTTTTATCTCTCAAATCTCCATGAGCATCAAACAATAAATATCCAACTCCCGCATGTAGGAATGGAGAAACATCTTTTTCTTTTTCACCTAACTTATCAAAAAAAGCAAATAAATTTAAACCTCCACCCATTACTTTAGATTGGAAATTCAGTTTTGATGTTTTATCATTATCAGTACCAGCTAACTTACCGTAAATTCCATCTATGCCAATTCCTAGTATTTTTCCTATGCGATATTCAACACCAAAATTATATCCTAAACGCATATCGCTAAAGAAATTAGCGTTATTTTTTTTACCAACATCGCCTAAAAACTTATAACCACCAGCCTGTCCAGTAATAGATAATTGAGAATATGAAATACTAAAATACCCTATGAAAAAAGCTAATAAATATATTTTTGCAGAAATTTTGCCCATAATTACATCGTTTAAAAATTTCGACTAAATTAGTTTTAATTGCGATGAAATCAAAAATAAGACAAAATAGGCAAGCGAAAACAAGTGTAACTACTTGATTATAAACAACAGAGTGTTAGCAGAAAATTTCAAAATTAATAGATTGGGAAAAACCAATTCGATTTAGATTATACTAATAAAAAATAGAAAAGAGATAATTTTGTTTAATTATTGAATCATATCAAAAAAACAAATGGTGCCATTTCCTTTTAATTCAATATTGTATAAATGTTTGATATTCTTTATCATAAAAGTTGACGTTATTAAAATAGTACATATTCCAAATATTTGAAATGCTTTTTTCAGTGTTGTTGCTTTCATGTTTTCCATTATTAATAGATGGAATTATAATTAATAAATAAACTCATCATTCGTATGCTTTGCTAAAAACTCTAATTTCTTGGCTTTAGCTTTATTTCTGCCAATTTTCATAAACACTTGCCCTGTTGTTCTTATTATTGCGCCAGATAATGCCCCAATTGCAATTGTACCCCAAAAAGAATCCTGAGAAAAATCTAAAGCCTGAAATGAAAATACAGTAACTACAGCTGGCACTGCAAATCCTGTAATAAAAAGTCCTGTCCCAATTCCTTTTTGAGTTTTTCCAACTTGTTTCACATTTTTAATTTCCATGATTAAATTTCTTTGATTATCAGTTAAGGAATTGCTTTTAATTAATTGATTGGTTTTTCTTAATCCTAATTTACTTCCTTCATAATATAAATTCATACCACTTAATTGTAATTTAGTTTGGCCAATTTTTGACTGATTTTTCTCAATTTGAACAATTTCTTTCATAGATATATCTACAAATGAGACAGAATCAATTTCTCCATTCGAATATTTGATACTCTTGATGCTGTTTTTTAAAACATTATAAATTGGCCCTGCTAAATTGTCAAATTTTCGATATTGAATTTCGGTGATTCCTATTTCAATAATTTTAGAACTAATGATTGATTTGTCTTTAAAAAAAATAGTGTCCTGACCATTCATTACGAATGAAAGAACCATAAGTAAAAATACAATTGAACTGATTTTTGTGTTTTTCATATTTATTAATTTAAATTTTTTAGTACAAAATTAGTCTGATTTGCAAACCTAAAAGAAAAAGGAATATAAGACTGTTTTTAAGAATAAAATAACAATTTTAAATATTCTAAATGTTAAACTGCAATAATAACTGAAAATCGCAATTGTTTTAGTTTATTTATTTTTTGCATTAAAGCCTAAAGATGCTCCAATTCTGAAACCACTTTTTCCCGGAATCACATACATATTTACAGGTAAATTTAATTTGCCAGATTTGAAAGTTCTACCAAAAGCTAAAACAAATCCAGTTTGAATAGCATAATCGCCTCGACCATCTAATCGCTCTTTAATAGTATATGGATTTTTAAGATTTAAATGCGATGTATCATTTGACCAATCTTGCTCGCGATGCCAGGTATTTGAATCATCGTAATAACCATTTGACTTTGGCATTAAATTAATAGTTGGCCCAAGTGCAAATTCCCAGCCATTTACATTACTACGCAAGCCATGTAATAATGTGAAACTTGGAATAAAATAACCTTGATCAACGCCCGTTATCATAGGTATAAATTCAAACAAGGCTTGTATTTTTCCTTCGTTCAAATATTGTTTTTCAAATTGGTAACCAAACTGAAACATTAAAGGTACAGCTTCAAAACCTCCCACAGATTTATCCGCTTTCAAAATAGTTGATATATCGCCAGTATATACAACAAAGCCTAAACGAGGACCGTCAAGTCTGAGTCTTTCATTATTCGGATTATTTGTGGTATTATCAAATGTGTTCCGCTGAGTTAATTTTGCAAACAAATTAACGTCAACAGATTTGTTAAACATCTTTCTTACAATTACTGAAGTAAACGCTTGAAGCTCTTCGGGCAAATTTAAAAATTCTACAACTGTCGTTTTTTCAATTGTTTTCGATTTGACATCTATTAGCCTTAACGTATAAATAACAGACTTAGGAAATTTTTCGATACTACCACTCAACATTTTATCAGAGTGAATGGTTTCACCAATTTCGGTAAGGCACAGTTTACCATAACAATTATTTATACTTAGTTTATTTTTTTGAACCATGTAAGCAACATCGTACCGATCCATAACTTCAAACGTATCTAACTTCTCTAATTCAATTCTAACTAAATTTCCCATTTGGGAAGCTGTAAGTGCAGGCATTAAATTATCGACATCGATAGATAGTACCGTCAGGGTTGGTTTTAATTTTGTTATAACTTGAGCCACACCATTAAATGATATGAAATGAATGGTTAAGGCCAATAAAATGATTGTGATTTTTGTTTTCATAATTACTTATTTTAATTAATATTATTATGCAGCCTTTAAACTGCTTACTTCGTTAAACATATTTGTTACAACTTCTTTTACATTTTTCCCATTACAATAATGTACATCTCCAAAAATCACTTTACAATTAAATGGGATTGGAACATGAGCCTCTTTTGGTAAAACTTTACCCGTATTTTCAATGTATGTAGGAATATATGCAATGTGTGGATACTTCAATAAAATATGACCAATTCCGTTTTTAAATTCTTGCATTTCATTTGCTTTTCCTCTTGAACCTTCTGGATAAACAATAAGTGATTGTCCTCTTTTCAATGCTTTCATCATGATACGAAATGGATCTTTACTTTTATTTTTTAAAGAACAACATCTAGGAATTAATAAGGCATTTGTAAATAAAACTGTAAAAAATATTTTCAATTTACTGGAGCCAAAATAATCACAAGCTGCTACAGGTTTAATTTCTACAATTTTATGTTTAGGCATTGCGCTCATTAACGCTAATGTGTCTATATGACTATTGTGATTTGCGATAATAATAAATTGTTTCACTTCAGTTAATACTTCTTTATGCTTGTAAGTGATACCTGTGAGTGGTTTTAAAACAAAAGGAACAATTCCTTTATAAATAATATTTAAAAATAATTTTCTCATAATTTTTTAATTTTAATTTGTGAAATAATATACTACATGAAAGAAAACAGGGGCGGCAACAACAAGAGAATCAATTCGATCCAAAATACCACCATGACCAGGGATTACTGTTGATGTATCTTTTAATTGTAAATCTCTTTTTACCGCACTAATAATAACATCACCAATAAAGCCAGCATTAGCCGTAATAAAACTTATTACTAATACTTGAGGGGTATTAAATGGTGTCAAAAATTTTAAACTTAATCCTAACAATGTAGTTGTAACAACACCACCAATAAATCCTTCCCACGTTTTATTTGGACTAACCTTTGGTAATATTTTATGTTTACCTAAAATTTTTCCCCAAACAAATTGAA
>JAYVIS010000368.1:0-7629 GCA_043769975.1 Bacteroidota bacterium | reverse complement strand
TTTTAGATTATTTTTAAACTGTAATAATAAAAATCCTATTAAAATATTTAAGAAAGCAAATAGATTCCCATGAACATGAGCAAGTCTAGTTTCAAAATGTTTGCCAATGGAATAAGTATTTATCCAATCTTCTTTACCAGGAGCAAAGTCTCTCAAATAAATCAATACAAAACCATATGCCATAAATAAGCCCATTACTAAAAATCCGATTGCTATATTGTTTTTTCCTTTCATAATTTTAATGTAAGTAAGTATTCACTAACAAAAGTAATTAATTATTTGATATGTTTTATTTTTTTTGTACTTTTTTTTATGATCGTTGTCATATAGAATATGAATTTAAGAAATTGATGTAAAGTGTAGGTATAAAAATTCATATTGCATAATTGAATTTATTGCTTAATCGTACCAACATTTAGGCGTATATTTGAGTTTTAAAAATAAAAATTTCATATGCCATTTTCAAAATTAGGATTATCAGATGCATTAATAAAAGCTTTAGCTGGGCAAAAATATACTCAACCTTACCAAATACAAAAAGAGGCAATTCCTGCAATCTTGGATGGAAAGGATATTTTAGGAATTGCACAAACTGGTTCTGGTAAAACAGCGAGTTTTGTTTTGCCTATTTTACAACAATTTCAAGACTATAGTTCATCAAAAAATAGACATATTAAAGCATTGGTTGTTGTTCCTACCAGAGAATTAGCAATACAAGTAAATGATGTTTTTAAATTGTTGGGTGCAAATTTACCACAGCCAATTAAAGCTATAGCGGTTTATGGTGGCGTTTCTATCAATCCACAAATGATAGATTTGCAAGGCGTAGAAATTTTAGTTGCCACTCCGGGTAGGTTATTAGAATTAATTGAAAAAAATGCGGTTTCATTATCTGCTGTTAAAACGTTGGTTTTAGATGAGGCGGATAAAATGTTGAATCTTGGTTTTAAAGAAGAGATGACGAAAATATTTGGATTGTTACCAAAAAAGCGTCAAAACCTTCTGTTTTCAGCTACATTGAGCGATGATTTAAACAATATTAATAAAAGTTTATTACGAAATCCTTTTGTAGTTAAAATTGAAGAAGAAACAAAAGACTTCGATTTAATTAAACAATTTGCTTATTTAATTTCTGAAGAAAAAAAAGGTCCATTACTACGATATATTATTAAAAAACAAAAAATAAAGCAAGTTTTAATATTTACATCTTCTGTTCATAGAGCAGATGCCGTTGCATTGAAATTAAATCAAAATGGAATTGATGCTTTTGCAATTCATAGTAAAAAAAGTCAGGAAGGAAGAAACGAAGCTCTTAATTTTTTTAAAAAAGGAATGGTAAAAGTTTTAGTAGCAACTGATTTAATGTCGCGAGGAATTGATATTAAATTTTTACCTTATGTAATCAATTACGAATTACCACGTTCTCCTAAGGATTACGTGCATCGTATTGGCAGAACGGGTAGGGCAGAGTCATCAGGAGAAGCAATTTCTTTAATTTCGCCAGAAGAAGAACACCATTTTAATGTTATACAAAAAAAGATGGGTAAAAGAGTTACCATGATTGATGGTAATACGATTAATTTAAGTGGATTTTAGGTTTTTTTTAATGAGTCTATTTTAAAGAGTTTTTAGTTGTTGAAAAATTAAATAAAAAATAAATTATTACGATTATTGTAGCAGAACCTGTTAGGTTAAATGTCGTATTTGAGCCAAATTGAAACCAAATAAATCCTGCTAATGTGCTAGCAATCATTGTGCAAATACTTTGAAATGCTGGATATGTCCCTATTGCAGTAGCAGTATCTTTTTCATTACTTATATTGCTAATCCATGCTCTATAATTGGCTCGAAATAAAGTTGCTTATGATATTTATCATTCATTTTTCTGATTAATATCAATTAGGTATTCTCTTATCATATATAATTTTGATTTAGGAGATAAAGAACGAATCTCCGATTTAAGATATGATTATATTTAAAAATATAAAAAACATAAATAGCTTTGTTTTAAGGATTTTATTGTTGTTTTTATTAAGTTTTAGTTTTAGTGTTTATTCACAAGGTTGGTCTTTTCAATTTAGCGTTGCTTATGCTGGTTGTAGTGGCGCGGTAGCTGTTACACTTCCCACTATACCGAATAATGCATTTTCTACTCAAGCTCAATGTGAGTCTATGCGTCAACAAATTTTAGCAATAAAACAAGGTGGGGCTGGTTGCTTAGTATATTTTATTTGTACGCCTTGTGTTGGTTCAGATATTATTATTCCTGGCCAATCTGTACCAGCTCAAATTTCTAGTGATGGCCAATTTGAAGGTAAGCCATTATTCACCACACATCAAAGTAACGCATTTGAAGATTGGGCTAAGGATTATAAACAACAATTAGAATCGTATGGGATTAAGAGTATTTTAGGAAATACAATTACGCTTAATCAAAATGTCCCGTTATCAGGTAATGATAAAGTGGATAAATTATATCAGAGCGAAGTTGATAATTTTAATCCTAAGGGTAAATCGAAAAACAATACTAATGATTTAGATTTAAGTAATAGTTCAGGAGTTGTTGGATTGTTAACTTCTAAACAAGAGCAAGCAAATCGCGACAAATGGTATTCAGAAAATGGTTTTAATGATCTTAAAACTATTTCAAATGATCAAGGTTTAGATGAAAATGAGAAACCTATAAGAGAAATTAAGGAAGGCGTATTAAGGACATTAATTGGAGAGGCGCCTGGAGCAGCTGGAATTGCTGGAAATATGGGGATAAATACTCTTGACGCTTCTATGGATGCAATGAACACTGGATTAGGATACATAAAAAACGGCGATAATGCTGGGGCTGAAGCATATGGTAATAAATTATTAAAAGGTGAAGTTGCATTTAATTCAATTAAAAAAACTGCAGAAGGATTCGCTACTGATAAAGTTTTAGGTGTGTTTAGTCCATTACTAAAAGCTGTTAAGGGTGCCGAATACGTTTATAAGGGAATTAAGTTTGGTCTTGATGTACAAGAAAATAGAAAACCATAAATGAAAATTCAAATGAAAATGAATCATAAAGTGCATTTAGCGTTTTTTTTATATTTATTAAGTAGCTCTATTCATTGCTTTTCAATAAAAAACGACACATTAAGAATAGAAGTATTATTAAACAAATCAATTATTAAAGAATTTAAAGAATCTGTAAATTTCATTTCAGACTTTGAAGTTACACCTAGCAAAAATATAATTCTTTCAAGCTCAAATCAACTTTATATATTAGGTTGGGGTGGTTTTGAAGCTTTTGGTTCTAAACCTTGGGGTGCTATTTCTTCATTTGAATATTCAACTAGTGGTTTATTGATGGTTATTAGAAACAATGAACTTTGTTACTTAGATACTTCAGGTAAATTAAATAAATTATATAAGCTTCCAAATCAAAATATGAGTTTGTGCAAGGGGCAGTATGCCATGTATGTGTTTGACAGAAACTCTGCTAAACCTGTTAATTCAATATATGCAATAGCGTATGGAGGTAAATACGTGAAGTTATTAGAAGTTCCTAAACCAATTTATTCTTTAATTGAAGTTGATAATTCTCTTTTATTTGCTAATGATAATGCGATAATGAATTATAATTTAAAAACAAAAGAAATTAAGGCTATAGTTGCACTACCAAATAATAACATTATAAAATCAATAGCATTCGATTCCAAATCAAATCGATTGTTTTTTTCAACAGACAGTGTTATTTATTCAATAAAAGATGGGAAATATAAGGTTATAACAAATAAATTTGGTGGGGAACTTAAAATTATTGACAATAGTTTGACGGTTTTTGATTCTAAAAATCAAATATTAGTTAGCATAACAGGTATTGAAAATCATTTAACGTCTAACGAAACAAGTTTTAAGAGTATGTCAAGTAACTCTTTATCGCCTGTTCCAATTACTCCAAAAATTGAAGCTAAAGCATCTTTAACTTCAACTATTACTTCCGTTTCTACTAATACATTTACACCTGCTGTTACTGTTAATACAATTATACCGACTCCAACAAAAGAAGAGGTTAAACAAGTTTTAACCAATGATAATATTAAAAAAATGGTAAAATCAAAACTTTCTGATGAACTTATAATTAGTGTTATAAAAACTTCCGAAGTTAAATTTGACTTACAAGTTGATGCAATGATAGATCTTTCTAATCAAGGAGTTTCGTCTACTGTTATCTTGGAAATGAAAAATGCAATGGATAAAAAAATCAAAAAAAAATAACGTAAAAAATTAAAAATATTTTTTTACAATCAGTTAATGTTTAGTCTTACAAAATATAAAATCTTAGTTTTTGCAAACAAAAAAATCTTGTTTAGCATTTTTTTAATGATGCTGTTATTCTCAGCTTCTTACGCGCAGGATAAGATATATGTAATAAATGGAATTATTATTGAGGCTAAAATACTAGAAGTTGGAACGGATAATATTTCTTATAAGAAATTTAATAATCCAAATTCAGGTATTTTAAATATCAAAAAATCTGATGTTAAAGTTATTGTTTATGAAAATGGAGAAAAAGTAAGTTTCGAACAGCCTATTCAAACCAAAAAACAAAGATTTAATTATCTAGTATCTTTGCCCTCTGATGTCGCTAAAAATTATGATATTATCGTTACTTTAAGTGGTAATGAAATTTACTGTTTTATTGATGCAATAGATAATTATTTTATATCTTATCATATTATAAGAAGTGGTACAGATCCTAAAGGAAATATTGCTAAATCTGAAGTTTTAAAATATTTTAGTAGAAATCATTGGTATAATATTGATGGAATTAGTACTGACGCATCTTCTCCTAGAGAGAAGGCAAGGAACTTAATTATAAATGATAATATCAATAAATCTATTGTAGCCTATGCAAATCTTGTTGCTCTAGATTCTTTAAATAGTTTGCTTTTAGCAGAGGACGCTTATGTTTTAGCGCTAGGAGGGATATATGATGCTGCCCTATATCGTTTAGATAGAAGTTGGTCACTTGGTGTAAAATCTTCTGAGGTAAATTTTTTCACATCACAAGTTTTTGCTTTAATGGGTTATCAAGATTTGGCTGAAGAATTTTGGAAAGAATCTGCTAAAAATAAAACACCAAAATGGATTTCTTCGAACCACAATCAGTTATTATTTAAATATAAACGCAAATTTTCTAATAGAATTGTATTAAGTCGTGAAGAGTTGATTTCTAAATTTAAAATTGCCAATGCTCTTGCTTCACAAAATCTGTATTTTCAATCTATTGCACTTTTTCAAGAATTAACATATTATTATCCAGACGAATATCTTCCATTCGTTGGTTATAGTATAACATTAGAAAAAGCTGGCGCTTTATTTCAATCTGCCAAAAAAATTGAAAAAGCAATTTCTTTAATTGGAAATAATCAAGAAGAACAAGCTAAAAAACAGGTTTTAATTCAACGTTTAAATACTATTAATAACATAACAAATAAACTTCCAGAAAATTTTTTGCCTGGTTTTAATTTACCACAAAATGATAATCGTGCTCAAACAATGATATATGCCGGAGGCATGGTTGCCCCGTCTTTTGCGAATTTAAATTTAAGAATGGGCTATTTTATTTCAGGTTCTAGTAATGCCTCTGTTAATTTTGGCTACACAAATAGAAATGATGTTTCGTATACGGATTTTGGTTTGTCGATATACACTAGAAATAAATCTTTTGTAACGGGTGCAGGATTGTTGGTTAATTCTGGAGGCGGGACAACCGTTTCATATTTAAAATTATCTGTTGGTATAAGTCTTATGAATAAAAATAGAACTTCTAGTTTTGATAGTTTTCTTGATGTGAATCAAGGTTTGAAAAAGGGTTCAATAAACACCTGGGGTTTATCAGTAGGAACGACTTTATATTTTGGAAAAAGAAAATGAAAAAACTGATATTTATATTGATTATCTTCTTAGGTCATAAATTTACCTTTGGTCAAGATACTACTAAATTAAAAGGATTTAAAGGGATTATTCTGCCAGAATTTAGCGCTAATTTTAAACAAGCTGATTTATCAGATAATGGAAAACTTGTATTATCTGCTACTGATAAGTATGTAAATTTAAATATTCAAGATAAAAAATTATTGATTTTATCAATAATGAACCTATGGCAGGATTCATTAATTATAGTAAGTTATAGTTCAAAAAAAGAATTATGGGGTTTAGACACTCTAAAAGGAAATGTTAGACTATACGATACTTGGGATTTAAGTTCATACCCATTAAATTTACAGCCATCTAGAATTATAACAGAAAGAAGTCATCCTTGGTTTTTATATGTTGGTGGTCAACTAGGAGGTGATAATCAGAAAAATATTAATTTTGCATTTAATGGTCGTTTTGGATTTTTTCTTTTATTAAATAGATGGGATTTAGCTACTTCTTTATCTGTAGGTATTACAGATAATACAGCAGCTACAGCTAACGGTTATGATGCAAGTTCTACTTGGTCTAGTTTAGGATTAATGTCCCGAGTGCATTTTCCTATTAGAAAAATTGGACTAAGTCCTAATGTTGGACTAGAAATTTCAAAATCTGTTTATGGTAATCAATCATCAGATGCCTTGGTCCATTTTATTTTAGGAATAAGGTGGTATGTGGGTTTTGGAAGTTTAGATATTGGAATTAAGCTTGGAGATGAATCTTCTGGAATGGGTGGAGTTACTATTATACCTGGATCAAAAGGCATTAAATAATAAAATTTGTTTTAGTATTATTAATTAAAAACATTAAATAGGCTTTATAATAGGCTAAATAACTTCTAATAATATTATTTTAATCCGTTTTTATTTGTTGAAAAATTAAATAAAAAATAAATAACTACAATTAAGGTGACAAAACCAGTAAGTATAAATGTTGTATTTGAGCCAAATTGAAACCAAATAAATCCAGCTAAGCTACTAGCAATCATTGTACAAATACTTTGAAGCACAGAGTAAGTACCTATAGCTGTTGCCGTGTCTTTTTTATCACTAATATTGCTAATCCAAGCTTTTGAAATCCCTTCAGTTGCAGCTGAATATAAGCCATATAAAAAGAACAAACATATTATGATATAAATATTATTACTGATCACTTGCTGTATCTGTAAATAAACTTACAAGAGATAATGTCCAAACATTTTTTGAAATAAATTTCATTTATTCAATAAGTTTTAAATAGATTAAAATATAATATAACCCTGTTAAAACAAATAATAATCCTGCAACAACCCGCATTACCTTTTCTGTCTTTTGAATAATTTTAAAATATTTGCCTAATTGAGAAATACTAAATGCAATGATGCCAGTAAAAAACATAACCAAAGTACCAGCACCAATGGCATAAAATATTGGGTAAATAAAACTTGCATCATTTTTAATACTCATCGGAATTAAAGCTCCAAAATATAAAGCACCGCTATATGGGCAAAATGCCGTTGCAAATAATGCTCCTAATAAAAATGCTCCTAATAGGCCTTTCTCTTTAAATTTATCACTCCATTTTTCAGTAAAATTTCCTTTTCCTAAAAAGTTAAGTTTAATGATATTCAACATAATTAATCCAACTATAACCATTATGGGGCCAACAAATTTTTCGCCATTGCCTTGAAAA
>JAYVIS010000367.1:0-5453 GCA_043769975.1 Bacteroidota bacterium | reverse complement strand
GCCAATGAATCCACCACCGCCACCGCCGCCGCCGCCGCCAGCAACTATCACTCTATTTGAAAGTGCTATACCTCCAAAACGAACATCACTTGCACCGCCTGCACCACCAGCCAAATTCCCAACACCACCATTTCCGCCACCGTTAAATCCTCCGATTTCAGCGCTACCAGATCCTCCTACGTAAACATTTAAAACATTACCTGAAGTAACTGAATAAATACCTGCAGCTAAACCACCTGCACCACCATTACCACCTGGTGAACCAGTTCCACTAAGTGCCCCATTAGCGCCACTAGCACCCTTACAGGTAATTGTTACCTGAGAAACACAGCTTGGAACTACAAAGGTTTGCAAACTACCAGTGTAGCTCAGTGTTTGGGTTGTTACTTGAGCATTCGAAATCTTATTGACTCCAAATAAACTAAGGGTTAATCCCCCTAATAAATAAATTTTTTTCATAATTATTTTTTTTTTTAAACAAATGTATATTATTCGACAATGTAAATTGTGATATAAATCATGAATTGTAGTATTTGATTCATAAACTGCTCCTTATTGTAAATTGCAAATTCTTTTATTGATATTGAATAAGAATTATCTCAAATATTTTTAAAGATGAATTTGTATCTTAAATTTATTTAATTTTAAGATACAAATTATAGAAGGCAATAAATAGAGCTAATTAAACACTTTTCAAAAGAATTCGAAAGGTCGTTCCTTTATGTTCTTCGCTATGAAGAACGAAAATTTTCCCATCATGGTAATTTTCAATAATACGCTTACACAAAGATAAGCCTAAACCCCAACCTCTCTTTTTTGTAGTAAAACCAGGTTCGAAGATAGATTTAAACTTAGATTTAGGGACTCCTTTTCCGGTATCAGTCAAATCAATACAAACACCTTCAGGAATTTCAGTTACAGCAATTGTTAACTCACCTTTCCCATCCATGGCATCAACTGCATTTTTACATAGATTTTCAATAACCCATTCGAATAACGGAGCAGATAATTGCGTATGAATTTCAGTATCTGGAATTTCTAGATGATACGCCACATTTTTTGAAGTACGTTGCTTTAAATAATCAATAGCATTTTTTAAAATCGCACAAATATCTTCGTCTTGCAACGTTGGTTGAGAGCCAATTTTTGAAAATCGTTCTGTAATCATATGTAAACGCATCACATCTCTATTCATTTCATTTACAATAGATTCATCCGTTCCATTTTCACGCAAATAATCTACCCAAGCCATTAATGATGATAAAGGTGTGCCTAATTGATGTGCCGTTTCTTTACTCATTCCAACCCAAACCTGATCCTGTTCTGCCTTTCGGGCGGTGCTAAATAAAACATAAGCTATCAATAAAAATAATCCAATTACTCCAAATTGTATATAAGGATAATATGTTAGTTGAGTGAGCAATGGTGATTGCTCATAAAAAATATAATTTTTTGTCCCTTCTCCTAAATCAACTAACAAAGGAGTATTTTGACTTTCCATTAATTGAATGGTCGACTTTATTTTCAAATCATCACTAATTTTATTAGAATCAATATTACCTGACGCAATAATATTTTGCTTCGTAGAATCAGTATATATTACCGGAACAGCGGCACTATTAATTGCAACCTCTGAAATAAAGGATTTTATTAAACTATCAAAAACAACTTTAATATCATTAAATAAACGACTGTCTTTATAATATAAATAATTTTTTTGTCCTTTGTATACATCAATAACAACAGGCTGATACATCTTTTTTATAGCTTGTAATTCGTGCTGCATGCTTTCTTTATTGTTTGCAATAGTGGAATCAAAATTTCGAGATGCAATTACTTTATCGTTATCATCAGTTAAAATCACCGGCACTGTTGTATTATCTTGTAATACTTGTAAAACAAATGAAATATCCGATAATTCGTTATTTAATTGCTTTGTGGCTAGAGCATATAATTCGGCTTTTTTACGTTCTTCAGTTTGAAGTTTTTGAAAAAGGACATTTGTAAATTTTACAAGCTTGGCTTTCTTTTGAACAGCATCAGCCCATAATTTTATTTTATTTTTTTCATCATTAGCTATAGAATTAACTAATTGATTGGTGTACCATAAGGAAGTAAATACAATAAAAAGTGCTACTATAAATAGTATCAATTTCCATTGTTGCTTTTTAGAATAAATGTTCATTATATGATTACAATTTACGAATTAAATTAACGTCATTTTAATTGATATATTGCAATAAGAAATCTTACTTTTTACAAGCAGCCAGTTCTTCCTCCGTCAACTGGTAAGTTAATGCCTGTAATGTATGATGCAGAAGGTGAAGCTAAAAAACAAACAGCATTTGCAATTTCTGAAGCTTCAGCAAAACGAGCCATTGGAATTTCAGAAATCATTTCCTTTGTTACATCATCTTTTGCATGACCAGTTTTAGCTGACTTATTATCAATAATATTGCTTAATCGTTGTGTAGCGGTTGCTCCTGGCAATACATTATTTACAGTAATGTTATATTTAGCTACTTCCCCTGCTAATGTTTTACTCCAATTAGCTACAGCAGCTCTAATCGTATTTGAAACACCAAGGTTTGCTAAAGGTTGTTTAACAGACGTAGAAATGATATTAATAATTCTTCCGTATTTAGCATTTTTCATACTTTCTAAACATGCTTGCGCCATAATATGATTACATATTAAATGGTTGTTAAATGCCGAAAGAAATTCTTCTGTTTTTGCCAAATGAATTGGTCCAGCTGGTGGTCCGCCAGTGTTATTAATTAAAATATGAACCAATGGTTGACGTTGTAAATACGCTTCCACAATTTGTTTTAACTCATCAGGTTTACTAAAATCAACACACAAATAAGAATGCAATTGACCTAATGAAGCATTTAATTCTTGTTTAGTTATTTTTAAAGCATCCTCGTTACGAGCAATCAGCGTAACGCTGGCTCCTAAATTTGCTAATTCCATAGCAATTGCTTTTCCAATACCTTGTGTGCTTCCGCAAACAATTGCGTGCTTATTTTTTAAATCTAAATTCATAATAATTTGTTTCTATTTTCTTTTTAAAGCAAAAAAATCTTTTAATAATGTTGAACATTCATCTTCCAAAACGCCTTTAAATAATACTGTTTTTGGATGCAACACAGGTTGATTTAATTTCGAAAAGCCTCTCTTATCATCACTTGCACCATAAACTACTTTAGTAATATGACTCCAATATAAAGCTCCTGCACACATTAAACAAGGTTCAAGAGTTACATATAAAATACAATCGTTTAAATATTTACCACCAATAAAATTTGCTGCAGATGTTATAGCTTGCATTTCTGCATGAGCAGTAACATCATTCAAAAGTTCAGTTAAATTATGAGCTCGAGCAATTATTTTATTTTCCGCAACAATTACTACACCAACCGGAACTTCATCTGCATCATAAGCTTTACGAGCCTCTTTCAAGGCTTCATTCATAAAATATTCGTCGCTATATAATTCCATTTCGTAAGTTTCAGCTACCTAATTTTATAATTTTGATAAAGCATTATTCAATCTACTAATCACTTCTTCTTTACCAATTAGTGTCAACATGTCAAACAATTGAGCACCTCCAGCAACTCCAGTAATTAAAACACGAACCAATTGCATATCAATTTTACCCAACTCTGGTTCAACTTCTGTAAACAAATTATGAATTGAATCAATACTCCATACATTCAATGTTGCTAATTTTTCAGTTAATTTCAGATAAGTTGGTTTAGATGTCTCATTCCATTTTTTTGCCATTACTTTTTCATCATAGCTTGTTGGCGCAACAAAAAAGTATGAACCTAAATCGTAAAATTCATTTACAAAATGAGCTTTCTCTTTTACTAATCTGCAAAATTCAACTACGAAAGCTTTGTCTTTTTTAATACCTTTTCCTTCTAACAATGGCATAACCGATTCGGCTAGTTCTTCGTTAGTTCGCATACGTAAATATTGTTGATTAAACCATTTTGTTTTTTCGGGATCAAATTTTGCGCCCGATTTATTTACGCGCTCAAAAGAAAATTCTTTAATCAATTCTTCTCTTGTCAAAATTTCTCTGTTGTCACCTGGATTCCAACCTAACAATGCTAACATATTTATAAATGCATCAGCAGTAAATCCTGATTCGCGGTAACCGATATAACTTTCGCCTGTACGCTCATCATGCCAGTTAATTGGAAACATTGGTAAACCCGATTTATCTCTTTTAGATAATTTTCCGTTACCATCTGGTTTTAAAATTAAGGGTAAATGTGCTAATAATGGCATTTCAGATTCTAATCCTAAATAACGGTAAATTAAAACATGCGATGGAGCACTTGGCAACCATTCTTCGCCACGAACGGCATGTGTAATTTTCATTTCAATATCATCCACAATATGCGCTAAATGATAGGTTGGCATTCCATCAGATTTTAATAAAACCTTATCATCAACTTGACTTGAATTTACAGTAACCCAGCCACGAATAATATCATGAAAACGAATTTCTTCGTTACGAGGTACTTTTAAACGAACTACGTATGGCGCTCCACTTTCTAATAATTTTGTAACTTCATCAGAACTTAAGGCCAATGAGTTTTTCATATTTTGACGAGTAACTGCGTTGTATTGAGGAGCAACAACTTTTGCAGCCTCTAATTTTTTACGCATCTCATCTAATTCTTCTGATGTATCAAATGCTAAATAAGCATGTCCTGACTCTATTAATTTATCAGCATACTTTTTATAAATTCCTAATTCTTTACGCTCACTTTGGCGGTAAGGTGCATAAGGTCCATCGCCAAAACCAACACCTTCGTTTGGCTCAATGCCACACCATTTTAAAGCAGCAATTATATATTCTTCAGCACCATTAACATAACGTGTTTGGTCAGTATCTTCGATACGTAACACAAAATCACCACCATGTTTTTTTGCAAATAAATAACTAAATAACGCGGTGCGCACTCCACCCATGTGCAAGCCTCCAGTTGGACTTGGTGCAAAACGTAATCTTACTTTTTTTTCCATAATACTAAATAAGGTACAAAGATATTATTTACAACGGTTTTAAGAAAAATAAGTAACTTCACTTAACAAATTATATAATATGCCAAACCCGACATTTAACCCATTTTTATTTTACAGCAATCAGTTACAAGCATTATTTGCACAGGCAAGCAAACAAAAAAATCCTGCAATGTGGCTTTATGCCAACAACGCTCGCACTCCATTATTTATGCTAGAAGCATTAACTAAGTTGCACGATGCAGCTTTTGATGAAAAACTATTTAATAAATGGAATAAACGATTAAAAAAAATAGAAGATGCATTAGGCCAAATGGACTATTATGTTGAATTTGAAAAAGAATTTAAAATTAATAAAAAAATACCAAAAGAAATATCCACTTATTTAAGCTCAGCAGTTATTGCTAGCGCTG
>JAYVIS010000366.1:0-2120 GCA_043769975.1 Bacteroidota bacterium | reverse complement strand
AAAATATGCTAAAGAGCGTGTGCAATTTGGCAAACCAATTGCTCAATTTCAAGCTATTAGCTTTAAATTAGCTGATATGGCTACTGAATTAGAAGCAGCAGAATTATTAACATTTAAAGCAGCTGATTTAAAAAACCGTCATCAAAAAATGACTAAAGAAGGTGCTTTTGCTAAATATTATGCATCTGAAGTTTGTGTTAGAAATGCAAATGAAGCTGTTCAAATATTTGGAGGTTACGGATTTACAAAAGATTTTCCAGCTGAAAAATATTACCGCGATAGTAAATTATGTACTATTGGCGAAGGAACTAGCGAAATTCAAAAATTAGTAATTAGTAGAGAATTATTGAAAGACTAATGGATAATATTTTATTAGAAACTGAAAACCCAATTTCAAAACCTGTTAGATCACAATTATTAAAAGTGCTTTGCATTTTATCATTTGTGATGTGTGGGGTTAATTTGGTAAGTGGTATTATGAATATTTACCAAACTTCGCCAGAAGTGATGGCTAAAAACATTGAGCAAATCAGAACTATTAAACCTGAAATGGCTGATCAAATGGAAAACCAAATGATTGCCATGCAAGATAATGCATATGCTAAAATTGCGCCTTATTTAAATTTTGTTTACATTTTAATTTCTTTTTTAAGTGTATTAATGATGTGGAATTTAAAGAAAACTGGGTTTTACATTTATAGTTTTGCGGAAATTTTACCTTACACAGGATTTATTTTTATGGGCAAAAACTCTATGAATATGATGGCTGGCGCAGGAGAAAACATGGCCATGATTGGTATGATTGCGATGGTATTAATGGTTATTATTGATTTAGTATTTGTATTCCTTTATTCAAAATGCTTAAAAGAAATGAAATAGGTTTAATATTTAATGAAACTAAAAAAGGTTGCCATAAATTGGCAACCTTTTTTAGTTTCTAAATTTTGGTTTAAAATTTTAATTATAACAGTTATTATATCTGAAAAAAAAATAATGCTCACTAATACAAATACAAATATTAACTTAGTAAATTATATTAGAGAAAATGTTAATTCGCTTAAATTATGATAATCCGCATCCAAAAGACATTCAAGTCATTATTGATTGTTTAAAAAATGATGGTCTAATTATTTATCCGACTGATACTGTATATAGCATTGGATGCGACATTACACGTCCAAAAGCTATTGAAAAATTGTGTAAGCTCAAAAATATTAAACCAGAAAAAGCTAACTTTTCTTTTGTTTGTAGCGATTTAAGTCACCTTTCAAATTATGCTAAGCCAATTTCAAACTCTTTGTTTAGAGTGATGAAAAAAGCCTTACCAGGTCCATATACGTTTATATTAGAAGCGAATGGAAATGTTCCGAAATTATTAAAACAAAATAAAAAAACAGTTGGTATTAGAGTACCTGATAATGTGATTTGTAATACCATTATTAATGCACTCGGAAATCCTATTATTACAACCAGTTTGCATAATATGGAAGATGATATTTTGGATTATTATACTGACCCAGAAGTCATTCATGATCAATATCAAAAATTAGTAGATATCGTAATTGATGGTGGTTTTGGAAACTTATATGCATCTACCGTTTTAGACTGTTCGGAGGAAGACATTGTTGTGATTCGTGAAGGTTTAGGAAGTCTAAATATTTTAGACTAAAACATCATTTCATTCCAAATTTTATCTTATTTTTAGTTTTCAAATAAAATCATTTAAACATGGCTACTAAGTTTATATTTTCAATTCTTCTAATTTGTTGTTTCGCAATAAATTCATTTTCTCAAATAACTAATACTCGCAAGTGGCGTAATTCTGAAAATGATACGATGATAAACGCAAGTACATTATTTGAGGAGGGTAAATTTTTAACGGCATTACCCATGTTCGAAAATTTATATAATCACCATCCAAATGAAGAATATTTAAAATATTGTTATGGCAAATGTGCTTTATCGAGAAGTGATAAGCATGAAATGGCTTTGAAATTACTTTCAGATGTTTATTCGAAAAATAAAAAAGCAAATAATATTGAATTAGATTTAGCAAGAGCTAATCATTTAAATTTAAATTTTGATGAAGCAATTGCATTAATAGATAAATACCTTGAAAG
>JAYVIS010000365.1:0-6239 GCA_043769975.1 Bacteroidota bacterium | reverse complement strand
TCCAACCCACGACGATCAAGCTGTTCTAACAATTTTTAGTCTTCAGGGTAAATCTATGTTTACTTCAAAAATAGAATTCAATAATAAAAAAGCCGAATTATCAATAGCTAATTTAAACTTACCAAATTCAGAATACATTATTACTCTTAATTTTTCAGAAAAATCAATTTCTAAGTCTATTTTAATTGAAAGATAGTGTAACTTTACGTTTTTAAAAAGTTATATTATTTAAACTGAAAAATGAAAAAATTCCATTTTATATTTATAGTGATTATGACACTGAGTACAACGCTTAGTTTTGCTCAAACAACTACTGATGCCAATGGTAAAAAGCAAGGTTATTGGAAAAAAATTGACCCATCAACAAAAAAAATTATTTATGAAGGGCTTTTTAAAGATGACAAACCTCAAGGGTTATTTAAATATTATTATCCTAATGATTCTGTAAAAGCAAAAATGTTATTTATTCAAAATGGAAAAATTGGTTATTCTACACTATTCCATCCATCAGGAAAAAAAATGGCTTATGGAAAATACATCAATGAAATTAAAGATTCTGTATGGACATACTTTGATGAAAATGGAATTTTAATCTCAAAGGAAACATTTGTAGAAGGTAAAAAAAATGGTGTTGTTTATACTTATTTTTCGGATGGCGTAATAAGTGATGAGCACACTTATAAACTTGATATTAAGAATGGGCCATTTAAACAATATTTTGACAAAAAACATATTAAAGGAGAAGGGACTTATTTAAACGGGCAATTAGATGGGAAAAATACTTATTATTTCCCGAACGGAATTGCTGTTGCTACAGGATTTTATAAGAATGGTTCAAAAAATGGGCCTTGGATTTATAAAGATAAAGAAGGTAAAATAAAAGAAAAAGAATTATATATTTTAGGAAGATTAGCAACGAAAAAAGAAACAGACGACTTCTTTAATAAAAATAAAACAATTGAAGAAAAACCAAAGCAAACAGAACCAAAAAAAGAAACTACAAAACCAAAACCTACCAAATAAAAAAAGAATATAATGAGCAAGAATGGAAAGGTTTTAGTGGCAATGAGTGGTGGTATTGACAGTTCGGTAGCAGCAATGATGTTACACGAACAAGGTTATGAAGTAATTGGAATAACCATGAAAACATGGGACTACGAAACATCAGGCAGTACAAAAAAAGAAACTGGGTGTTGCAGTTTAGATAGTATTAATGATGCACGCTCAATGGCAGTAACATTTGGGTTTCCTCATTATATTTTAGACATCAGAGGTGAATTTGGTGACCAAATCATAAATAATTTTGTTGAAGAATACCTTGCAGGACGAACTCCAAACCCCTGCGTCTTGTGCAACACTCATATCAAATGGGAAGCACTTTTAAAAAGAGCGAATATGCTAGATTGTGAATTTATTGCAACTGGCCATTATGCTCAACTCCGTGAAGAAAATAACAGACGAATAATATATAAAGGATTAGACCATAGCAAAGATCAAACTTATGTTTTATGGGGCTTAGATCAAGAAAGTTTAAAAAGAACAATGTATCCTTTAGGTGGATATAAAAAAACAGAAATTAAACAAATGGCTAAGGATGCTGGTTTTATAGACCTGGCAAACAAAAGCGAAAGTTATGACATCTGTTTCGTTCCTGATAATGATTATAGAGCGTTTTTAAAACACCGTTTGCCTAATTTAGAAGCGTCTGTTGAAGGTGGGAATTATGTATACAAAGGAAAAAAAGTTGGAACACATCGCGGCTATCCCTTTTACACTATTGGGCAGCGTAAAGGCTTGGATTTAGCAATGGGCGAGCCGGTATTTGTAAAAGAAATTGTGCCTGAAACCAATACAGTCATTTTAGGAGATTTAGAAGATTTAAAAGAAATGGAAATTAATGTGAGAGATTTTAATTTAATAAAATACGAATCCTTACCGGAAGATTACGTTGCTCTTACTAAAATACGATATAAAGACGCGGGAAGATTAAGTACAATAAACACCATTGATAATAAATTAAATATTGTATTTCATCAGGCTGCTATAGGTATTGCTCCAGGACAAAGTGCTGTTATTTATGAAGGAGACGATTTAATTGGAGGTGGTTTTATTGATAGGAAACCATTAATTAACCTATTGTAATTTTTAATCACTATATAATTTCTTAGTAAATATAACCAGTTATGTGCAAATCATAACCAGATATGAATTATCACAAACTTTAGTAAATAGTAAACGTACAATTATTTAGAAGAAACAAATCATCTAAATATAAACGTTATGAAAACTCAAAACTCAAACAAAAACAAAATGATGATAATCATTATTGTTTTAATTACAAGTTCATTAAACGGAAAAGCTAATAATTTTTTATCTTACCAAAATGGGTCGTTAAATTTTGAATTTATTTTTCCGATAATTTGTGTGGGAATTTTAGCACTACTTTTATTTACGGCATTTTTAAAGCAAAAAAGCAACTAATAAAAAATATTAGGAGAAGTGTATCCATTTAAAAACAACTTCGGCTTTCTTGTTTTTTGATTAGGACGGTATAAATATTGCTCATTATTTGAATCAATCATGGGTATATGGCAATTTATAGGCTTATACCATTTACGAGGTAATACAACCATATCATGAATTAATCGATTTTGAACAACATTTCTAATTTGTTCAGCATCGATACCAGCATTAGCTTGTAAGTATTGGCCGTATTCATTAGCGAATTTTATTTGTCCACTCAACAAGCCATGTGATAAATTGCTATAAACACCATCGACCGTATTCATATATCCACAATATGGAAATAATGAATCATTGCGAATATTGGAACCCATTTTACCTGTCCATAATGTACAATTGATTGCATACTGAATGTTTTTATCTTGATACTGCAATAAAAATGCACCTGTTCTAAACCTATCTAAAATTGGCTTCGCTAATAAGTCATTTTCTGTGATGACTGAAAATTTATCAAACTGAAAGGCAATGATACCAGTAACTTGCGAGGTTTTGATTTTATTAAACCAAATATTGTAACTATAAGCTACTGAATTTTTAAACTTTGTTTGATTTCCAATACTACTAACAAAATAATTTGTTTCAGTATTTTTCTTTCCATAAGCTAAACATAAACCTAATCCAGTGGATAATTCGGCATGCTCACCTTTTGGACCAAGATCTTTGAAATTATCGTATAATCTAAATGAAGCATTTACTTGAACAATATCATAGACATAATATCCTTGAATGGAAATTCCAAATCTTTGAACATGAGTGCCGAAAGCACCAATAAAGCCGACATTAAAGCCGTAGTTTTTAAACTGTTCGAGTTGAGCATTAGAATTAAATACAAATAATACTAAATAAATATATAATAATATTTGCTTACGCATTTACGTTAAACTATTTTTAAAATACCTTCTTGTAAAGCCTCCACTCCGAAAATATTTCCATCAGCAATTAAATGTGCTTGATTATAAAAAACTTCCCTAATGCCTAATAAATTTTCAATGTATAACAGCATATCTTGATCTTCTTTATCTTTAATCAAAGGTCGATCTCCTTTTGCATTAAATAGTCTTCCAAATAATTCGAGAGGCGACATTTTTAAATAGATAATTTTTCCACTTTGTTTCATCACTTCCATATTATTATTAAAACAAGGCGTACCACCACCAGTTGCAATAATTGTTTTTTGATTTTCTTTTATACATTCATTGAGCGCATTTGATTCTATAATTCTAAATTCAGTTTCTCCAATTTCTTTAAAGATGTCTGTAATATTTTTATCAAATTTATTTGCGATATATTCATCTAAATCAATAAAATAATACCCAATAGCCTTTGCTAGTTTTTTTCCCTGAGTTGTTTTTCCGCACCCCATAAAGCCGGTGATGAAAATTAAATTTTTGTTTTCCATATTTTTATAATTTCATTAATCGTATCACTTTGTCAATATCTTCAGGAGTATCAATACAATGACTATCAAAACTGGTAAGTGCACATTTTACTTTATAACCATTTTCCAACCAACGTAATTGTTCTAACGACTCTGCATTTTCTAATGAGGATGGTTGCAATTTTGTAACACTTTCTAAAATATCATTTCTATAGGCATACATACCAACATGCCTAAAATAAGTGTGATTTAAATGCCATTCGCTTTGAGGTTTTCCTTTTATATAAGGGATAACCATTCTACTAAAATAAAGAGCTTCGTTATTTTTATTTAAAGTAATTTTCACTTCACCCATATCAAATAAAACATCGTGAGAATCAACTTCAATCATTAAAGTTGCCAATTCAGTATTTCCATCACACACATTTGCTAATAAATCAATTTGAGATGGGTCGATAAAAGGCTCATCACCTTGAATATTTATAACATAATCAAAATGCTTACCATTATTCTTTAAAGCTTCAAAACAACGATCTGTTCCACTTGGATGATTTTCATCAGTATATACAGCTTTCCCACCAAAACTTTCAACATGTTCGTAAATTCGCTTATCATCAGTAGCAACAATAACTTCAGCTAATAATGACGATTTTTTTGCTTGCTCATAAACTCTTTGAATCATCGTTTTTCCAAGAATTTCTATTAATGGTTTGCCAGGAAAACGACTAGATGCGTAGCGTGCGGGAATAATACCTAAAACTGTTTTCATTCGATAATTGATAAGTTTAATACATTTTAAAATTACAAAAAAATACGAGTTCTTTGCAAAATCATTTTCTATCTCTTACCTTTATAATGTTGTGAAAAAAATCATTTTATTATACTTTCTTTTTATTGTTAAGATAACCATATCTCAAACTACGAAAGAGCATTTAAAAGATTTTAAAATAATTACAGATATGATGGATTCTGTAAAAAATCTTCGTTCTATTCGATTCAATATGAAATCGCTTGAAAGAGTTGAGACAGGTTATGAAGAGTCAAATACCAAAGTAAAGCTTCAAATTAATTCACGAAAAGTATATTTAAAAAATCCAACAGTAAAATTAGAGTTGTTATACAATTCAGATAATAACAAGGTTAAATGTTTAGTGAAGCCTCATGTTTTCCCCTATTTCACCTTATCATTAGATCCAAGGGGAAATTTAATGCGAAAAAATCAACATTTTACAATACACGAAATTGGATTTGATTTTACAGTAAAAACAATTGCAATTGCATTAAGTAAAGAAAAAAATCAAATTGCTAAACATTTAAGCTTATTAGGAAAAGTTGAAAAAAATGGAATGACTTGCTATTTAATTGTATATGAAAATCAAGCATTTTCATATTTTGATCATATTGTTGGTGATAAAGAAACTGCTGAAAGTATTTCTCATAAATATATTGTAAACGAATACATGGTTCGTACTAAAAACAAATTGTTTGATGACTATAGTTATTTAAAAAAAGGTACGATAGTCAAAATTCCTAATTTCTACTGCAAAAAAGGAATATTTTATGTTGATGAAAAAAGTATGTTGCCAGTAAGCATCACCATTTTTGATGAAGTTGGTGTTTTTGAAAGTTATGAATATACGAACTTAGAAATCAATAAGCCTATACCAGCAGCAGAATTTGAAAGGAATTTTAAGGGATATAATTTTTAAGAACGTTTTTAATAATTTATCCCTAAATTAAAAAACACAAAACTCCACATATCTGAAAACTCTGCAATTTGTTTATCTGTTGGCTTTCCTGAACCATGACCAGCATTTACATCAATTCTAATCAACATTGGATTTGGACTTGTGTTATTTTTTTGAAGTTCTGAAATAAATTTAAATGAATGAGCTGGCACTACTCTATCGTCATGATCACCTGTTAAAACAAGCGTAGCAGGATAATTCACTTTTTTAATATTATGTAATGGAGAATACTTAAATAAACATTTAAATTCTTCTTCATTTTCGCTACAACCATAATCAACTGTCCAAGCTCTACCAATAGTAAATAAATGAAACCTCAACATATCTAAAACACCAACAGTTGGAATGGCTACTTTTGCAATATCTGGTCGTTGAGTCATTACTGCTCCTATAAGTAATCCTCCATTACTTCTTCCATGAATAGCTAATTTATTATGAGAGGTATATTTATTTTCTACTAAATAATCGCAGGCGCCGATAAAATCATCAAATACATTTTGTTTTTTACATTTAGTTCCTTCCAAATGCCAATTTTCGCCATACTCCCCGCCTCCTCTTAAATTCGGAACACAATAAATTCCGCCAGCCTC
>JAYVIS010000364.1:0-2519 GCA_043769975.1 Bacteroidota bacterium | reverse complement strand
CAAATGGAAATTTAAAGCAATTAAATACTATGGCGATTATCGGAATTTGTATTAATTTAATATTAAATTTTATTTTAATTCCGCATTATAAAGCTTTCGGCAGTGCTATTTCAAGTTTAACAACACAATTTTTTACAGCTGGCATTCAAATATATTTTGCGTACAAAATATTTAAATTTAAAATCAATGTTAGATTGCTTATCGCATTAGCAATATTTATTATTGGTATTATTGGATTTAATTATTTTTCAAAATACTTTACCTCAAATTGGATGATTAATTTTGTTATTTCAACTTCTTGTTGCTTTGCATGGGCATTTATTTCAGGATTAATTAACATTAAATCTATTTTAAGATTTATTAAATACAAATAAATATTATATTTGAACAATGAACCAAGAACAATTCGGTAACGATTCTATTAAGCTTCTATCAAAAGTGTATAAGTGGCGCAAACCCCTTATTTTGATTACGTCAATAGCCGCCATTATTTCAATTGTAATTTCATTCTTAATATCTCCTCAATATATTGGGACAGCCATTATTTTCCCAGCACGTACGTTTTCTGTTTCAAAATTATTAATTGAGCAAAATCCTGGAAGTCAAGAAGATTACATGGAGTATGGCGATGAGGATGATTGCGAGAAACTACTTCAAATACTTAATTCTGCCGATATAAGAAATATGGCAGCTAATGAATATAACCTTTGGGAACATTGGAAAATTAACAAAGATGATGTTTATGCGAATCATTATCTTAAGCTTAAATGGGATGAAATGGTTTCTTTTAAGAGAACCGATTACGTCTCAATTAAAATCAATGTTTATGATTATCAGTCAGATAGAGCTGCAAAAATTGCAAATTCTATAGTGGCTTATGCTGATTCTGTTAAAAATAAAATGACTAAGGTTATCGCAAAAGAAGCTTTAATGATTATTGAAGAAGAATACGCTTCAACCTTAACAAATATTAAAAATTTAGAAGATAGTTTACAAGCAATTAGAGAAATTGGCGTCTTAGATTATAAATCTGAAATGGAAGCTTATTCAAAGGCGATGGCGAAAGCTGTTTCTAAAGGAGATGAAGCAGGTAAGGCAAAATTGCAAGTTAAACTTGATATATTAAATAAGTATGGAATGGCTTATCAGGATTTATTTGAAAAGCTAAAAAAATACCGTTTTAAATATCCAGTAATTAAAGGCAAATATGATGAGGCAAGAGTGAATTACGAAAGACATTTGCCTTCAAAGTTTGTAGTTGAAAAAGCAGTTAGAAATGAAAAAAAGGCCAAACCAGTAAGAGCCTTAATTGTTTTAGTACCTACCATATCAACTTTTTTATTAGCCTTACTGTATCTAATGTTTGCCGATAAATTAATAGAAATTAAGAAAAAAATAATTTCTCAGGCAAACGATTTGTAATCAGGAAGGGAAAAATGGAGAAGATTAATACTAAGTATATATGTAATATCATTGAAATACATCGCAAAAAATTAATTTTGATTGCTGTTTGTTCAATCATTATTTCTTCATTTATATCATCACCATTATTTATTAGCCCTAGATATAGATCTGTAGCTGTTGTGTTTCCGACTAATTTAGAGAGATTTAGTGAAGAATCAAGTACAGAACAGTTACTCCAATTCATGAATAGTGTTGAAGTGAAAAATGAGATGACAAAGCGTTTTAATCTCTACAAGGTATTTGATGTTGATTCAACCGAAGCTAGAGCACATTCAAAATTTGATCAATATTATTATGAATATATTAGTGTATCAGCAACTTTATATGAGTCGATAGTAATAAACGTTATTAATGAGAGTCCATCACTTGCACAAAAAATGGCAAATGCACTTATTGAAGAATCTAATAAGTTTATTAGAGCTCAAAAAAAAGTGACTAGTGAAGAGTATGTTAAATCATACAGAAATCAACTAAAAATTGTAAGTTTTGAAATTGATTCTATTGAACGAAAATTAAAAAACATTAGAGTTAATTTTGGTATTTTAGATTTTAAATCTCAGTCAAAAATAATAAGCAAACGTGTTGGAAAAAGTAATTTATCTGAAGATGAAAAATTATTATTAAAAGGCTTAAAAGAAGAAGGAGGGCAGTATGTAATTTTGCAAGAGCAATTAAAAACTGAATTAAATAATTACAAAAAATTGAAATTTAAATTCGATAAAAATTTATTGAAGTCAAATTCTAATTTGAATTATACTACAATAGTTTCAAAAGCTAATTTACCTGATAAAAAGTATTCGCCTCAAAGAGCACTTATTATTCTGTTTTTTACCTTATCGGTATTGTTAATGGCTATTTTCATTATTTTGTTTACTCATAAAAAACAAAACAATCTTGCAAAAAGTTAAAAATACTTATGTATTTTATTTTATTGTAGTTTCCTACATCCTAGTAAATGCGTATATTCTATTATTTGATAGAGGTATGTTTTACATTTTTAATCTACTTCCATTAGTTTTATTCGTTATTCTCTTAGCCATTTTTGATATTGAAAA
>JAYVIS010000363.1:0-11962 GCA_043769975.1 Bacteroidota bacterium | reverse complement strand
CTTTTAATGCGCCACTAATTGCAGGCTGTCCAGTAACTTTACTTTTAAAGAATCCAAAAGTGAATAAACATATAATTGTAATAATAGCTGAAATAATTAATCCATCTTGAGGAGTGGAAGAAACTAAATAACCAGTTAATGGTATTAAACCACCGATCATATAGGAAATGCCTATAGTTAAAGCGCTATGATGTGCTCTATTTGGATGTGGTTTTTCTAAACCTAACTCAAATTTCATCATAAAATCAACCCACTTATCCTTGTCTTTTGCAAGTTCTCTAGCAATTAACTCTTGATGTTCATCACTTAATCCATATTCTGCAAAAACTTCTTTTACCTCATGAATTTCCTTTTCAGGAATACGTTCCACTTCCTCATATTCTTTTTTAAGTTCACTTTCGTAATGCTCTTGTTCTGTTTTTCCAGCCAAATATCCACCTAAACCCATAGCAATACTTCCCGCCACTATTTCTGCAATACCAGCGGTAATAATAATACCGTTTTCGTGAACAGCACCACTTAAACCTGCTGCTAAAGCAAATGGAACAGTTAACCCATCGCTCATGCCAATTACGATATCGGTAATAAACGCTGAGCTTTTAAGATGTTTTTCTTGATGTTCCATATTTTAAATTGTGTGATTTTAAATCTCGTTAAATTTACTAAATTAAAAAGTGAATTAATCTGAATTTTCCTAAATTTATAAGAAAAATCATGAAAAAACTAGTTGTATTACTTTTTGCATTTAGTTTCATAACTATTTTTATAAGCTGTAAAAAAAAGAATTCTACTAAAAATTATATACCTAGTTGTTCAGGAACTAAATCCTATTTAAATGATGTAGCTCCTTTGATTCAAAGTAATTGTGTAAGTTGCCATAATACCTATACCAATTATTCAGCAATAAAAACTTCAGCTACTTCAATTAGAAATTCTATAATTGATGGGAGTATGCCTAAAAATAGTTCATTATCAGAAAACCAAAAAAACAATATTGTATGCTGGATTGATGCTGGAGCACCCAATAATTAATTTTCAAATAAAAAGTAGTTCAATAAATATTGAACTACTTTAAAAAAATAAGTAACCCTACTCTTCAGATTTATTTTTTAATTGCATTAATAAAGAATAAGCGCCTTTTACAACAATTGAGGAATTCATTAAATCTTTCCCATCAACGGAATTTATCTCAGTGAAATTATTTTCAGAACTACCTTTTTTTATTTCAACTAACTCAAATTCATTTTTAGCTTTTGAAATAAAAATGTAATCCTTTCCATCATGGCTAACAATAGCATCTTCATTTATAGAAGCTACATTCTTCATCATAATTTCAACTTCTGCGTTCATATACATGCCCGGCAAAAGTGTTTTATCGTATGCCTCAAAATGACAATGAACATCTGCACTTCTGTCTTCTGATAAATCCTGACTTACCAAAATAATTTCACAAGGGTATTTTTTGTCAGATTGATTATTATTAAATGCTACTAATTTTTGACCAATTGATAATTTATCTAAATCTTTTTCGAATACTTTTAAATTTAAATGAATATCAGATGGATTTATTAATTCAAAAATAATATCAGAAGGATTTACATATTTTCCAATGTTTACATTTACTTTAGATACAAAACCATCAATAGAAGAATAAACATTAATACTACGTGATAAACTACTTTCATTTAATGATTCTGGATTAATATTTATTAATCTCAATTTTTCAGACAGTGCGCTTAAAGTTATTTTTTGGGTCTTATATTCCATTTCACTTTGCTGAAAAACTTTATCACTACTTGCCTTACTAAGGTTTAACTCTTTTTGACGATTGTATTCATTTTCAGAAAATGTTAATTTAGATTTCGCCATCAAATATTCTTGTTGTAATTGAATATATTGTTGATCTTCCATTGTGGCAATAACTTCGCCTTTTTTAACGTGCATACCTGGTAATAATTTAGTAGACTTTAAAAATCCACCTAATGGCATACTCACAGAAATCATGTTTTGAGGTGGGACATCAATTTTCCCATTCAACTTTAAAGTGGTAGAAATCTCTCTCTTTTCTAATTTCCCTAACTCAATTTTTGCACTTTTAAATTGTGAATCTGTTAATGAAACATTGGTTTCAATAACCGTTTGGGTTGTTTCACTTTCTTGTATTTTTTCTCCACCGCAAGATGACAATACAAAAGTTCCTATAAATAAAATGATTATATTTTTCATTAGTTTTTTTTATTTAGTGATTAAATAATTAATTTGGATAATGGATTCATTAAGATTTTTTACCGCATCAAGGTAATTAGATTGAATACTGATTGCCTGATTAGTTAGCATCACCCACTCTAAATAATTAAGTTCTCCGTTTACGAATTGCTTATTAGCAGTCTCAAAAATTAAAGAAGCGTTTTTAAGTGCTGTATTTTCAAAATAACGTGTTGTTTCTAAATTTGTTTGATATTGCCCAATAATAGATTTATAACCTAATTGCAAATTATTTCTTTCAAGTAAATAAGTGTTTTCAGAAATATGTTGATTTATTTTTGATGCATTTATTTTAGCTTTATGAGAACCAAAAAATAATGGAATACCTACTCCAACTTGTACTGATTGAAATCTGGTTGACGAATTATAAAATTTATTATCCGCTCCTGCTCCTTTCATAGTCATGTTATAATAACCAATACTTAAATCTGGCATTAGTTTCGACTTCTCTAATTTCGAATTAAGAATTGACATCTTTTTTTGTTGCTCAATAATTTTCAAAAAAGGATGTTGGTTTACCAAGTTACTATCATTGCTTAAATCGAAATCTATTTTCACATTAGGTTCATTTGGAATAAAATTAGTGGTAGAATTTAAAAGTAATTTAAACTGTAGTTTAATAATCTCAATATCCTGCTCTAGCTGCTTTAGTTGTATGGCAATAGTTCCGCGTTGGGTTTCGGCAGTAGTTTTTTCTAAAATATTACTTTCTCCTTTTGAAAAACGCAAATTTGCTTTATTTAAAAATGCACCATAAATACTGTCATTCTTATACAGCAATTTTTCTTTTTCCTTTAAGTAGAGATAGGTATAAAAAACCTGTCGAACCATTTTTTTAGTATCCGCTTCCTTTAACGAACTATTTAAGACAGTGGTTTTCCATTCTTCTGTTAATAGTTTTTTTTGATTTGAATAAACAGTTGGAAAATTAAATGATTGCGAAACAGCAAAACTATTATCACGGTAATAACTATTTATTTGCCCATATTGCCCAACCACATTAGTTTGAGGAATAGAGGCTGCAGTTTTAATTAATTTTTTTTGATATTCAGATTTTAGCTTTTCATTTTTAACAACTAAATTATTTTTAAAAGCAGTATCTATTGCAGCTTTCAAATTAATTGGTGTTTGAGCATTAGCTTGATTCACAAATAAACCAATAAACAAAATTAACACGGTTGTAATAGTTGGTTTATGTTTAATTTTTCCTCCTTTTTCAAATAGGATATATAAAATAGGTAAAACAAACAAGGTCAAAAAAGTAGCAATCATTAAACCACCAATTACAACAGTTGCTAAAGGCCTTTGAACCTCTGCTCCAGCACCATTACTTAATGCCATTGGTAAAAACCCTAAGGATGCAACAAAAGCAGTCATCATAACCGGGCGCAAACGAACCTTCGTTCCCATTAAAACAATACGTTCTAAATCATTCATTCCTTCTTGTTTTAAGCGATTAAATTCGGCAATTAATACAATTCCGTTTAATACAGCAACACCAAATAAGGCAATAAAACCAACTCCAGCACTAATACTAAAAGGCATTCCGCGTAAAGCTAAAAAGAAAATACCACCAATGGCAGATAATGGAATAGCAGAATAAATTAATAAACCTTGTTTCACAGAATTAAAAGCAAAAAACAATAGTATAAAAATGAGAATTAATGAAACCGGAACGGCTATCATCAATCGTTGCTTTGCAGCATTCAAATTTTCAAAAGCTCCACCATAAGTAACATAATATCCCGTCGGGAATTTTATTTGAGCTTCCACCTTATGTTGTAATTCATTCACGATAGTTTGTACATCTCTTCCTCTAATATTAAAGCCAACAATAATTCTACGTTTTGCATCTTCACGTTGTATTTGATTTGGACCATTTTTAATTTCAACTTTCGCTAATTGATATAATGGAATTTGAGTGCCTTTAGATGTTGGAATTAAAAGATTTTTAACATCTTCCAAATTATTTCGCATGTCTGTATGTAATCGAACTACCAAATTAAAACGTTTTTCTCCTTCAAAAATCAGTCCAGAGCTTTGGCCAGCGAAAGCAGTATTAACAACTTTATTTATATCTGAAATATTTAAATTATACTGTGCAATGGCATCTCGATTATAATCAATTATTATTTCGGGCATGCCTGTTACCGGTTCTAAATAAAGATTTTTAGCACCTTCAACTTTATTTATAATATTTCCTAATTTTTGAGAATAGGCAGCAAGTGTATCTAAATTTTCTCCAAATATTTTACAAACAACATCTTGCTTTGCTCCTGTCATTAATTCGTTAAAACGCATTTGAACTGGATACTGGAAACTAAAAGTGGTCCCTAAAACAACTTCTAATTCTTTTCCCATTTTTTCTCCCAACTCATTAAATGTTTCAGCAGAAGTCCATTCAGATTTGTCTTTTAAAATAATCATTAAATCGGCAGCATCAATAGGCATTGGATCTGTTGGCACTTCTCCACTACCTATTTTCGTTACAACTTTAATAACCTCAGGAAATTTTTCTTTTAAGATAGCTGAAGCTTTTGTTGCACTCTCCACACTAGTTTTTAGATTACTACCAGAAAGCACTCTCATTTCAACAGCAAAATCACCTTCCTCTAAAGCTGGAATAAATTCACCACCTAAAAAAGTGAGCGTTATGATTGCAGAAACAAACATTAATATTACAGTTGTTAAAATTAGTTTAGGATAACGTAATACTTTGCTTAAAGCATTTTGATAACCACGCTCCACTCTGTTCATTAATTTATCAGAAATATTTAGTTTGTGTTTTGTCTTTTTACTTAAAAACAAGGCACTCATCATTGGTATGTAGGTTAATGATAAAATAAACGCTCCTAATAATGCAAAAGCAACTGTTTGTGCCATCGGCTTAAACATTTTCCCTTCAATGCCTTGTAAAGTGAAAATAGGTAAATAAACTACTAAAATAATTACTTGTCCAAATACTGCACTATTCATCATTTTGCTAGCAGATAATTTAACTTCACTATCCATTTGCTCCTGATTAAGTTGAGAAATGTCTTTAAATTTTTTACCATGTGTTAATTGATGCATTACAGCCTCTACAATAATAACGGCTCCATCCACAATCAATCCAAAATCTATAGCACCAAGGCTCATTAAGTTTCCACTTACACCAAAAGCATTCATTAATATTATTGCAAACAACATGGCTAATGGAATAACTGATGCAACTAATAAACCTGCTCTAAAATTCCCTAAGAATAATACTAAAACAAATATGACAATCAATGCACCTTCCATCAAATTTTGTTCAATGGTTCCTATGGCATTGTTAACCATTTTTGTTCTATCTAAAAAAGGTTCAAGGATTACGCCTTCAGGTAATGTTTTTTTAATTTGCTCTATACGTGATTTTACACTTTTGATAACATCACTACTATTTGCACCTTTCAACATCATAACAACCGCACCTGCAACTTCGCCTTTATCGTTATAACACATAGCACCATAGCGAGTTGCATGCCCTATTTTAATATCCGCTACATCTCTCATAAATAATGGAGTGCCATTAGCTGTAGCTTTAATTGAAATATTTTTTATATCCTCTTCATTTCCAATTAAACCTTCACTTCTAATAAACAAAACTGTCGGGCCTTTTTCAATATAAGCCCCGCCGGTATTTTGATTGTTTTTTTCTAAAGCGGTAAAAACATCCTGAATAGTAATATTGTATGATTGTAATTTGTTAGGATTAACAGCAATTTCATACTGTTTTAGTTTACCACCAAAACTACTTACTTCGGCCACACCATTAACGCCCAAAAGCTGGCGACGAACTATCCAATCCTGAATGGTTCGAAGTTCAGTTTCATCATATTTTTTTTCATACCCTTCTTTGGCCCTTACTACATATTGATAAATTTCGCCCAAACCTGTTGATACTGGCCCTAGTTCTGGATTACCAATCCCTTGAGGTATTTCCGATTGTATTCTTTGCAACCGTTCTCCAACTTGTTGTCGCGCCCAATATATATCGGTTTCATCATCAAACACAATCGTTACTAACGACAATCCAAAACGTGAGAAACTACGAATTTCCTTTAGTCCCGAAATATTATTATTAGCCTGTTCGATTGGGAAAGTAACCAAACGCTCAATATCCGTTGCTCCAAAAGAAGGAGCAATTGTAATAACTTGAACCTGATTGTTTGTAATGTCAGGCACAGCATCAATGGGTAATTTCGTTACCTCATAAACGCCATAACCAATCAGACCAATTACAAAAAGTCCAATGATTAGTTTATTTTTTATAGAAAATTCAATTATTTTATTTAGCATAATTTTTAATGTTAATTGTTAAAATATAGAATCCATCAATACTTACCGTATTCACGATATTCAAGAAATTAAATATAAATTAACAAGACTTTGGCGGTTGCCAAATTGAAGTAAGATATGCTGAAGTTAAAAACTGTTCGGTGTAACTTGAGTAAGAATTACTGTGAGAAAAAACAGGTTTAGAAACTAAAAAATAGTTATTAGAAGGAACTGATTCTGAAACAATACTACTTATACAACCATCATGTGACTTAAAAGGCAACTTCATATTTTTTTCATGATCAGCATCATTCAATTTATTTTGAGAATAATGCATACGTAAAAATTTCCATAATGACATGTGACCATCCTTCTGTTTATGCTCTGAGAAGTGTTCTATCAATAACGGCAACTTCACTAACTGACTTAATTCAGTTATAGAGATCAAATAAATTGATAATAAAAATATTGACAGATACTTTTTCAACAGAGTAAATGTACAAATAAATCTTAATAAATAACAAAACATAAATCAAATACGTTTGTGCTTTTTATCATCCAACTATTTATAATTAACTCTTAAATTCAAATATAAATATTATGTAACAAATGTAACCGTTATATGATTTTTATCATGCCACCTTTGTACCATAATAACAATAATCAAAAACAAAAAACATTATGGAAATAATTGGTTACATCTCATCTATTTTAATTGGAATTTCATTAGGACTTATTGGGAGCGGTGGAAGTATTTTAACCGTACCTGTATTAGTTTATATGTTTGGAGTTGATGCTGTAATTGCAACTTCTTACTCATTATTTATTGTTGGTTTTACAAGTGCAATTGGTTCAGTAGGATATTTTAAAAAAGGTTTAGTAAATATTAAAACAGCTGTTGTTTTTGGTATTCCATCAATAATAGCAGTATTTCTTACAAGAGCATATATAGTACCTGCCATCCCAAAAGAAGTTTTTTCAATAGGTGATTTTATGGTAACCAAAAGTGTTTTAATGCTTCTTTTATTTGCAATGCTTATGGTTGCAGCATCCTACAGCATGATTAAAAAAGATAAAAAGAAAAAAGAAGAGGATTTAGGTCCACAAAAATTTAATTACCCTGTGATATTAATAGAAGGAGCTATTGTTGGTTTAATTACTGGATTAGTTGGTGCAGGTGGTGGATTTTTAATTATTCCAGCTTTAGTACTTCTATCTAAACTACCTATGAAAGAAGCCGTTGGTACATCATTAGTAATTATTGCAGCAAAATCATTAATCGGATTTTTTGGAGAAGGTGGAGATGCAATGATTAATTGGAGTTTACTTGCAATGGTTTCAGCTTTTGCAACGGTAGGTATTTTTATAGGAATATATTTATCTAAAAAAATTGATGGGGCAAAATTAAAACCAATATTTGGATGGTTTGTGCTAATAATGGGTATATACATTATTATCAAAGAAACACTCTTAAAATAATAAACGTAACATATGTTACAATAAAAAAACTCAACCAGATAAGCGTAATAAATGTTACAATAAAAAAACAAATTCAATAGTACCTTTGACATATAAAAATTAAATAAAAAAAATAAACATAAAAAATAAACAAAATGAAAATAGAACAAATTTATACTGGATGTTTAGCGCAAGGCGCTTATTACATTACATCTAATGGAGAAGCTGCAATTATTGATCCGCTTCGTGAAACACAACCATACATGGAAAGACTTGAAAAAGATGGTGTAAAATTAAAATACATTTTTGAAACACATTTCCACGCCGATTTTGTTTCAGGACATTTGGATTTATGTAAAAAAACAGGAGCTCCAATTGTTTATGGACCAAATGCTAAACCAGAGTTTGAATTCATTTCTGCTAAAGATGGAGAGGTATTTAAAATTGGAGATATTAAAATAAAAGTTTTACATACTCCAGGTCATACAATGGAAAGTACTTGCTTTTTATTAATTGATGAGAATGGAAAAGATCACTCGTTATTTAGTGGAGATACATTATTCTTAGGAGATGTTGGTCGCCCAGATTTAGCTCAAAAAGCTGCGTCTATGACTCAGGATGAATTAGCAGGTTTATTGTATGATTCATTAAACAATAAAATAATGCCGTTAGCAGATGATGTGATTGTATACCCTGCTCATGGTGCAGGAAGCGCTTGTGGTAAAAACATGATGAAAGAAACTGTTGATACTTTAGGTAATCAGAAAAAAGTTAACTATGCATTAAATCAACCAAACAAAGAAGAGTTTGTAAAGGCTGTAACTGATGGTTTATTGCCCCCTCCAGGTTATTTTGGAAGTAATGTAGCAATGAATAAAAAAGGAATTGCGAGTTTTGAAACTGTTTTAAATAATGGAATGAGAGCTTTATCTGCAATAGAATTTGAAGCTGCAGCAGAAACAACAGACGCTATAGTACTTGATACAAGAGACGCTGCTGAATTTGCAAAAGGTTTTGTTCCACGTTCAATTAACATTGGCATTAATGGTGATTTTGCTCCTTGGGTAGGCGCTTTAATTAAAGATGTAAAACAACCAATTTTATTGATTACTGAATTAGGACAAGAAGAAGAAACAGTAACTCGTTTAAGTCGTGTTGGATTTGATAATGTAATTGGACATTTAAAAGGAAGTTTTGCAAGCTGGAAAGATGCTAATAAAGAAATAGACACCGTAAACAGAATTACTGCAACTCAATTTGCTAAAGAGGTAGATGTAAAAGCTGATACAGTGGTTGACGTAAGAAGAGAAAGTGAATACAGAGCCGAACATGTTGAGGAATCATTTAACAAACCGTTGGATCAAATAAATGGTTGGTTTGCAGAGATGAACAACGACAAACCATTTTATATTCACTGTGCAGGCGGTTATAGAAGCATGATTGCTTCTAGTATTCTTAAAGCGCGAGGAGTGCATAACTTTAAAGAAATTGAAGGTGGATTCAAATCAATAGCAGAATCAGGAGTTTCGAAAACTGATTATGTTTGCCAAAGTAAATTACAACAATCCTAATTTAATATAAGGGCGGCTGTGATGGTCGCTCTTTAACTAAACTATAATGACAAAAATAAAATCAATAATAGCAGCATTTGTATTGCTATTTACATTAACTAAATGTAATTCACAAACAACAAAAACAAACAAAATGGAAAATTCAAACACAACCCAAACAGCTATTAAAGAAATAATTGTAGATGTTAGAACAGTAGAAGAATGGAATGAAGATGGACATGCAGATTGTTCTGTAAACTATCCATTAGATCAATTTCAAAATAAAATAGAAGAACTAAAAAAGTATGATAAAGTTATTTTAGTATGCAGAAGCGGGAATCGTGCCGGAATAGCAAAGTCACAATTACAAGCTGCAGGTTATACAAAAGAGATTGAAAATCTCGGTCCGTGGCAAAATGTAACTTGCAAAACAAACTAAAATGAACTTTTTAAAATCATGGAACTTTATGCGCATCCTTCGATTCATTTTCGGAGGAGGCGCCATAATCCAAGCCTTAATAACTAAAGACATAACCCTTGGCATATTAGGAATAATTGTTGGAGGAATGGCTCTACTAAATGTTGGCTGCTGCGGTACAAGTGGTTGTGATACAAGTTTAAAAAAAACTAACTCTAAAAACGAAATTACAGATGTTGAATTTGAAGAAGTGGTTTCTAAATAATATTCTAATAATAATTGGAGCCGTTGCTGGCGGTATTGGAGGATATATTTATTATAAAGAAATTGGATGTAGCAATGGAACCTGCATGATATCATCCAATCCATATATTAGTACGCTTTACTTTGCTGCAATTATAGGTTTTATAATGAGCCTTGTTAAGGCAAAAATTGCGGAAGATAAAGTAAAGTAACATTTATCACATAGTTTTAAATAAAACTTGTATACATTTACGTAAACAATTTTTAAAACCAAAATTATGAAAAAAAACATGGGTAGTACAGACAAAATTATTAGACTTATAATTGCTGCTGTTATTGGAGTTTTATTTTTAACAAATATTATTTCAGGAACTTTGGGTATAATTTTATTAGCGTTAGCGGGTATCTTTGTCTTAACAAGCGTAATCAGTTTTTGTCCACTTTACACCTTAATTGGTGCTAGTACTTGTCCTAAAGAAGAAAAATAAGATTAAATATTAATTTTAAAATTCAAAACCTCTATTTTTAATAGGGGTTTTATTTTTTCATATAATAACAATCAGAAACAGTTTAAAATTCATTCTGTTATTATGGTGCAGAAAAGTTAGGATTATTTATAAATGTAGAATCGGTTAATGTTTTAAGAAATGCAACCAAATCAATTTTGTTTTGAGATGTAAGTAATAAGCCATTAATTTTTCCTGGCTTTGTCATAATGGGATCTAAAGTTGAACTCATTTTTACTTTAGAATTATAATGCTCTACTACTTGTTCAAGTGTTAGATATCGCCCATCGTGCATATAAGGTGGTGTTAATTCGATGTTTCGTAATGTAGGTGTTTTATATAAACCTATATCAAATGGATTATTGGTTACTAAATACCGTCCACTGTTCAAACTATTAAAAGTAGAATCTAGCCCAATATTATGAAATTTATTGTCTGTCAATAAGACTAAAGAATGGCAATGAAAGCAATCACCTTTCTCTGAATTAAAAATATTAAATCCATTCATTTCTGATGGATTTAGCCAATATTTATGTTGCAAAAATCTATCGTACTTGGAATCTACTGAAATCATAGAATTAAAAAATTGCGCTAAGGCATAATAAACTTCTTTGGATGTAATCGTTTCAACTTTAAAAACTTTATAAAATTCATCCTTATAAAAAGTAGAATTATTTAATTTAGAAATATCAGAATGAAAAAATTCTTCAACCTCAAATTTCATAATATCTTCCATTCTGCCAGAAATTTTTCCATTCCATAAAAAATTTGAACTCCAACCAAGATTAACGTGCGCTAAAGAATTTACAGAAAAAGCACTAAATGATTCATTTTGATTATGACACGAAGAGCACGAATTACCATTGTTTGATAATATAGGGTCATAATAAAGTCTTCTTCCCAAAGCTACACCTTCTATTGTTAACCTATTATCAGATGAAATTGGTGGATCTGGAAAATAGCTTGGATAGTTAAGTATATATGGTGTCAATCCAGATGGAATGACAACCTTCTCTTCTTTTTTACATCCAAATAAAAGCATTTGAAATAAAAAAATCAAACTACATATTTTTAACAATTTTAAATGCATCGGTAATGTTTTGTTTAATTCTTAACATAGCTAGTGAGTCAGTCATTGTATAATTATTATCTATATTAAAATTATATTGATAAGGATTTTTAAAAACTTCATTAACATCAAAAAATAATGTATACTGATGATT
>JAYVIS010000362.1:0-5345 GCA_043769975.1 Bacteroidota bacterium | reverse complement strand
TTTTGACTTTTTACCATGATAATAACTATTAGTAGTTGCTCCTACCGAATTAATATTTTGAGTTGATAAATTTCTGTATTCTTCTCTTGTAACTGTTTTACCAGATTTATAATCTTGTGAAACTTGAGGATTTGCATATTGAACAATTTCGACCTCTTTTAAGATTTTCAAATCTGATATTAACCTAATATTAAATTGTGTTGGTATTTTATTTTGAACATTAATTTTTTTATTAATACTCTTAGTATATCCCACATAAGACGAAACAAGTTTATAAGTTCCTGATTTTAGGTTTTTAAAACAATATTCGCCTTTTAAATCGCTTGCTGTTGATCCAATTTTTATCGAATCATTTTTAAATAATGTAATTGATACAAATGGAATTATTTTGGAATTTGAATTATCTACAACTTTTCCATAAATGGAGCAAGTAGTAGTTGAAGTTTTAGGTGCTTGTTGCGCACTACTAAATAAGCTTATCAAGGATAAAGCTAATAATGAAATTTTTAACATAATTATGGATTTAAATGATTAATAAATTGTTGGTCTATCATTTAGACGCAATAAATTACTTTATTCCATAAAGAGTTTAAATTATTTTTTGATGAATGTTATTAATGTAATACTTCTACATGATGACATGTTGTTACTTCAAAGTAATAATCACCATGGTCGCTATATAAGGAAATAATTTTGGAACTACCACCCCAAGGTCTTGTTTTGATTTTCCCAATTTTAAAACATGAACTTCCGCCAGGGTAAATAGAATCAGTATAAATATTGCCTCCAATAGCAAAATGCACCATGGTATTGCTTTCATTTTTTATACATACTTCCCCTTCAGAGCATGTAGCAAATATTTTTTTTTTACAAGAAAATGTTAACACACTTAGTATTACAATAATTAAGAATGTATGTTTCATTTTATATTTTTTTTGAACCTTAATGAATGATTATCAATAGTTTTTTTAAAAAGATATGATTTAATTGAAGTCAATATTTAATACTATTTTCCAGCCAATAAAAACATAACAGCCATTCGCACAGCCACTCCATTTTCTACTTGGTCTAAAATGATTGATTGACTTCCGTCAGCAACATCACTTGTGATTTCAACGCCACGATTTATCGGGCCTGGGTGCATAATCACAATTTTTTTAGAAAGAGAATCAAGCATTGTTTTATTTAAACCATACAACATGGTGTATTCTCTAATAGAAGGAAAGAACTTAATGTCTTGTCTTTCTAATTGAATGCGTAACATATTTGCGGCATCACACCACTCTAAGGTTTTTCTTAAATCTGTTTCAACAGTTACACCTAAACTCTCAATGTATTTAGGAATTAAAGTTTTAGGTCCACAAACTTTTACTTGCGCTCCAAGTTTTTGCAGACAAAATATATTTGATAAAGCAACGCGTGAATGAAGGATATCTCCAATTATTGCAATTTTTTTACCCTTTAAATCTCCTAATTTTTCTTGTAGAGAAAACGCATCCAATAAAGCTTGTGTTGGATGCTCATGTGCACCATCACCAGCGTTAATAATTTTTGCTTTCACTTTATTTGATAAATATACTGCAGCTCCTGGGCTAGAGTGTCGCATTACAATCATATCAACCTTCATGGCTAAGATGTTGTTTACAGTATCTGTTAAAGTTTCTCCTTTTTTAACTGATGATGAAGAGGCTGAAAAATTTACTGTGTCAGCACTCAACCGTTTTTGAGCTAATTCAAATGATAAACGAGTTCGTGTAGAATTTTCGAAAAATAAATTGGCAATCGTTACATCTCTTAATGATGGAACTTTTTTTATGGGACGATTAATTACTTCCTTGAAGTTTAAAGCGGTATCTAATATTAATTCAATATCAGTTTTAGTGATATCTTTTATTCCTAATAAATGATTAACGCTTAATTGGCTCATGATTTATAAATATCTTTCTTTAATAATGTTTACATGATGTTGAGCGTGTCCGCACATAAAATAACCCAATGCTAACACACTTACTTCTCCACTTCCTATTTTCCCTTTTAAAACTAATTCTTTTTCAGATAATTGTTTAAATAACAGAATGTTAGATAGTCTAATTGAATCAAACTCATCAACTAACATTTGCATATTTGTATTACTTAAATTCGCATTTTTAGCATATAAATTTTCATCAAAACTTAAAGGTTGTTGGTTGTCTCCTCGTGCAAAACGTAATGCTCTGTATCCTAAAATACGTTCTGTATCTACAATATGATTAATCACTTGTTTAACAGTCCACTTTCCGTCATCGTAAAAATAGGTTTGTTTCAATCGAGGAATTTCTTCAATAAAATCTAATACAGATTGATGATTTGTTTTTAGGGCAGAAATAACATCACCTTCTTCAATTAAATTAATATATTTTTCAAAATATTCAGGATAATCTTTTTTATTTGGTCTCATTTTATTTATCAATAAGGGTTACGCAATCTTTTCCATCTGTTTCTTTCCAATCAACTTTTACATTTTGTGTTTGAATAGAATCAATAATTAATCCAGTATATTTTGCTTGTATTGGCACATGACGGCTAAATCGTCTATCAACTAATACAAGAAGTTCAACATCATTTGGTCTTCCAAAAGCCAACATGGCATCTAAACCAGCACGAATTGTTCTACCAGTAAATAATACATCATCAACTAAAATGACATTTTTGTCTTCAATTATAAAATCAATATTTGTTTTATTTGGTTTTAATTCTTTTTTACGAAAATCATCACGATAAAATGTAATATCCAAATCACCACAATTAATTTTTGTTTTTAAAATTTTTTCGAGTAAAACATGTAAGCGATGAGCCAAATAAATGCCTCGTGGTTGAAGTCCGATAATGACTGAATTACTAAAATCGTTGTGAACTTCTATTAATTGATAGCAAAGGCGAGTAAGAGTAACTTCTAATTGTTTATTTTCTAATAGAACTCTTGGTTTCACAGATTTTAATTTTTTAAAAGTAATTATTTTTTTTAAATCTAAGAAATATAATTTATTACTATTTAATTAGAACCATCTTCCACCATTTTCAGGTGGAAGATTTTTGGTTACATAAATATCGTTTGTGTTCTGTCTGGTCCAATTGACGTGATGCTAATTGGCACTTCTACTAATTTTTCGATGTATTTGATATAATCGATTAATTCTTTTGGTAATTCGCTTTTTTGAGTCATTTTAGTTAAATCAACATTCCAGCCTTTTACTGTTTCGTAAACAGGTGTAACGTCGCTTGGTTCAATGCTGTATGGCAAATAGTCAATTTTTTCACCTTTATGCATGTAATGTGTACAAATTTCAAGAGTATCGAAATCAGATAAAATATCTGCTTTCATCATCATTAATTCTGTAACACCATTAATTGCAATTGCATATTTTAAAGCAGGAATATCTAACCAACCACAACGACGTGGGCGGCCAGTTGTTGCACCAAACTCACGGCCAATTTGACGAATCTTCTCCCCTACTTCATTTTCTAATTCAGTTGGAAATGGTCCACTACCAACGCGCGTACAGTATGCTTTAAAAATACCAATTACATTACCAATGCGATTTGGTGCAATACCTAATCCGTTACAAGCACCAGCACAAATTGTGTTTGATGAAGTTACAAAAGGATAAGAACCAAAATCGATATCTAATAAGGAACCTTGAGCACCTTCCGCTAATATTTTTTGTCCTTTTTTAATAGCATCATTAATAAAATGTTCACTATCAATAAACGTTAAGTTTTTTAATTCTTCAATAGCTGCAAACCAAGCTGGTTCTAATTCAGCAAGGTTATATTCAAATTTATGGAATTCTAAAATTTGCTTATGTTTTTCAACTAATGCATCATATTTATCTCTAAAATTAGCGCCTTCAATATCACCAATACGTAAGCCATTACGCCCAGTTTTATCCATATAAGTTGGTCCAATACCTTTTAAAGTTGAACCAATTTTATCTTTTCCTTTAGAAGCTTCACTGGCAGCATCAATTAAGCGATGAGTTGGTAAAATTAAGTGGGCACGTTTACTTATTACTAATTTTTTGCTTACATCAACACCCATTCCAACTAAAGCATCAATTTCTTTTTTGAAAATTACAGGATCAATTACAACACCGTTACCAACTACATTTAAAGCTGTAGGATGAAAAATTCCACTTGGAATTGTATGTAAAACGTGTTTAATACCGTTAAACTCAAGTGTATGTCCAGCATTTGGTCCGCCTTGAAAACGAGCAATAATGTCGTATTTAGGAGTTAATACATCAACAATTTTACCTTTTCCTTCATCGCCCCATTGAAGGCCTAATAATACGTCTGCTTTATTCATTATTTTTTGTGCTTATTGTTTAGTTTTGAAAGCCTTCAAATTTACAATTAACCTTAAATAAACTGGAAATAACAAATTAACAATTCGTTGATTTTTGAACAATATTTGTATTAAAAAAGATAAGCTAAGCCTAAATTAGTTTTGAAATAATAGATTCCCTTATTTCCTAAATATATATTTAAATCACATCCAATAGTTGGCATAAATTTTTTGAATATGAAACCTAATGAAAAATTATAAAAAATAACGCTATTAGATTTTAATGGAAACACATCTGTTTTTTGAGGTGAGGTTGATAAAGTATTAACCCAGTGCCAACCATCGGGATTTGATGGTGTAATATAACTTGAGTCTTTATCAGGGTTTGACCCAGAATATATTTCATTATAGGTATAACTCTTATTATTTAAATACTTTGAAAAACTAATACCTAATTTGTGTATAAAAACAAACCTTTTATGAAAAGCCATATAATTTAATTGTGGTGCCAAGCTTACCATTGAAAATTTATAATTAAATTCATTTTGAGTATAGGATGTATAAGTCGAAAAATGGCCAGGACCAGAATACGCTAGTAATTTATGTTTAAGTAAACCATTTGTATAATTTAAACCAATACCTGCATATAATTGAGATTTTCCACAAAAGTTTTCGTTTAAATGTTTTTGAAAATTTAAATTAATACTATTTAAAAATTTAACGTCACATGTTTGATTATCGTCTTGGTTTAAATCATTATTAATCTTAGTTCTATCAGAATAAACCGCATTTACCATTTTATTTGCAGAATAGTTAATTTCAAAAATATAAAGTGGTTTTTTCCTTAAAGAATCTCCAGCATATATAATGTTAGTGATGAAAGTAAACGAAAATATAAAAATGATTTTGTTCAAAATATATTATTTGGTAACAATATGTTTTATTAACTCAACATTTTAATTGCATCTTCTTTAGTTTCGGCAACTTTAAAAAGAGTATTAAGTTTAGTTATAATTAAAAG